>JALTYW010000233.1 GCA_027046415.1 Sulfurovum sp. | reverse complement strand
TGTATGGAATGATTATTTGGCAACCATTAATCAAGAAAACCTAAATGTAGACTCTCGAATGCTACATTTATTCTCCTTGTTTGGTGATAATGTGTCTGGGTTATTAAATTTCAACTTATTTGTTCCGTTAGGATTGCTTGTTGTTATGCTGGCAATTATTGGTTATCTTTGGAAAAGTAATCGAGAAATATGATTTATTGATATGTGAAAGTTACATTTGTTATCTAATATATTTACGTTTCATATGTATGCGGGATTTCGCTATGTAGAGAGTGAGTATGAGGAGAAGATCATGACCAATGCCTATACTAACGACAGGATCATTGCCGAGTATTGCCACTTTGGGTGGGGAGAGAACCGGTTTGGTGTACCCAACTATCC
The DNA here is from genome assembly GCA_027046415.1 of Sulfurovum sp. Taxonomy (GTDB): domain Bacteria; phylum Campylobacterota; class Campylobacteria; order Campylobacterales; family Sulfurovaceae; genus Sulfurovum. The sequence continues at coordinate 8,201 of JALTYW010000233.1, read as the reverse complement.
TGAAACCTGTATCAAACTGGCACTGGAGTACATGGGTGACCGTCCCAAAGAGCGGGCATTTGATGTGGGGTGTGCCATTGGGCGCAGCAGTTTTGAACTGGCACGTGCGTTTGATGAAGTCATCGGGGTGGACTTCTCGGCGCGCTTCATTCAGGAGGCGCTGCGTCTCAAAGAGAGCGGGGTACTGCGCTATGCCGTACCAGTGGAAGGGGAGATAGAGGCATTTCATGAAGTGAGGCTGAACAAGTTCGGGCTGGAGCATGCTTCCAAGAAGGTGAACTTCTGGCAGGCGGATGCCTGTAACCTCAAACCGATCTTTACCGATTTCGATCTGGTCTTTGCCGGCAATCTGATCGACAGGCTTTATGATCCCCGCAAGTTTCTTGAGTCGATGGCACCACGCATTAGAAAGAACGGGCTGCTTGTACTGACCTCTCCTTATACATGGCAAGAGAAGTCTACCCCCAAAGAGAAGTGGATAGGCGGATATAAGCGTGATGGGGAGAATGTGACCACCCTTCAGGGGCTTGAGGAGATACTTGGCAGAGATTTTAAACTGCTTGATACACGTGATGTGCCATTTGTCATTCAGGAGACGGCACGCAAACATCAGCATACCGTGGCACAGATGAGTGTCTGGGAGCGTAGATGAGTTTTTCGTTTGAAGCGGTAGATAGAGCGGGAACGTACACGACAAAGTACGATGATGCCATCAAAAAGTTTGGTACAGATGATCTGCTGCCGCTCTGGGTGGCCGATATGGATCTGGCATCACCTCCTTGTGTAACCGAGGCACTGCAAGACAGAGCTGCACATCTGCTCTACGGCTATACTACCTACCCGCAACGCTACTATGATGCGATAGAGAGATGGTACGCACGCCAATACGATTGGCAGATAGCACATGAATGGATCGTACCGTGCTATGGTGTGGTGCCTTCGATCAACTTCGCCCTTGAAGCGTTAAGCCATGAGGATGACGGGGTGATCGTGCAGACACCGATCTACCCGCCCTTTACTGCTTCTGTCAGGCACCGTAAGCGCAAGCTTTTGGAAAATAGACTGCACTACCGAAACGGACGATACGAGATCGATTTTGAAGATTTTGAAGCCAAAGCAAAAAAGGCGGCACTCTTTCTGCTCTGTTCACCGCACAATCCTACAGGACGTGCATGGCATGCATGGGAGATAGAACGAATGATAGACATTTGTGCAGCGCACAATGTGGTGATTGTCTCTGACGAAATCCATGGTGATATTGTCTATGAGCGAAAACACCGATCGGTCGGGAGTTTTGAAAAGGCGCAGGACCACTGTGTTGTTCTCAATGCCCCCTCCAAGACCTTCAATGTTGCAGGACTCAACACCTCATTTGCCATTATCCCCAGCGACAGGATTCGCCGAGCCTACAGACTGGAACAGAACCGTTTGGGGATCACCAACGGCAATCCGTTTGGCATTGAAGCTTTGATGGCTGCCTATGAAGAGGGGGATGCATGGCTTGCTGCGCTCAAAAAGCATCTACATGGCAATATCGTCTATGTACGTGACTTTTTACAGACCCATGCGCTGCCGATCGTACCAGTTGAGACGGAAGCGACTTTCCTGATGTGGCTGGACTGTTCGCAAATGGGGCTCTCTCAGGAAGCTTTGGTAGACTTCTTCATACATCAAGCCAAGCTGGGGCTTAATGACGGTGTGAGCTTCGGCAGCAACGGCGAAGGATTTATGCGGCTTAATGTCGGTACTTCAAGGGCAGTGCTTGAGAGGGCAATGTCCCAACTGCTTGATGCATGGAGGGTATTTTGTTGAAAAAAAGCATATTGCTGATACTGCTGCTGAATGCAACAGTATGGGCGCTGCCTTCAGGCATTGAAAGTGCCATTGCCAAGTCGGGCATTCCTAAAAAAGATATTTCCATCTACATCAAAGAGGCGGGCAAGGGCAGCCGCGTGGTTGCATCGCTCAATGCCAACCACGTGCGTACGCCGGCATCGGTTATCAAAGTACTGACCACCTATGCAGCGGTACTGAAACTGGGGTTTGACTACCGGTGGCCAACGGTATTTTACCGTAGGGGACGCCTTGCAAACGGTGTGCTGCATGGTGATCTGATCGTCAAAGGGTATGGCGATCCGACACTGAGTGATGAGGATCTTCCTGACATCGTTTCCCGTATCAAAGCTGCGGGTATTGAGAGGATCACGGGCAACATTGTCATCGACCGCAGCTACTTTAAAGTCGGCAGCCGCAACACCTCCGGGTTTGATGATCATCCGCACAGCCCTTACAATGCAATGCCCGATGCGATGATGTTCAATGAACGTGTCAGTACCATCTGTGTCATCCCCAATCTAAACAGTGTGACTAAAAAGACGCCCGATAAAAGCTTTGTCGTACACAATCAGCTTCAGCGTGTCAACAAACCCTGCCGCGGGCGCTACTCCTGGCCGCATGTCAAGATAGACGACTCAAAAGCGGTACCGGAAGTGTGGCTAAAGGGCAAGATCTCAAAACGGTGTGGGAAACGCAACCTCTGTCAGGTTTTGACCAAGCCTTACAAGTCCTTCTATTATGCACTCAAAGCGGCACTGCAGGAGGAGGGTGTAGTGGTAGGTGGCAGGCTGCGTCTGCAACGTCTCCCTAAAGGTGCAAAAGTGCTCTTTACACACTACTCTGCTTCGCTTGAGAAGATCGTTTCCAAGACGGCGAAGAAGTCCAACAACCTCTACGCAAGGCATCTGCTTCTACTGCTTGGTGCAAAGATGTACGGAGCACCGGCAACCGTTGCAAAGGGGCGTAAAGCGGTACGGATCATATTGCGTGCCAATGGGGCATTGGGTACTTCTTTGCCACACATCGACAATGGATGCGGGCTCTCCCGCACCTCAAAGATTACTGCCAAGATCCTTGCTGGCGTGCTGGACAACGCCTACAGCCGCTACGGTATGCGGTGGATGCAGACTCTCTCCATTGCCGGCAGAGACGGTACTATCAAAAGGCGTTTCCGCGGTACGGTGGTGCGCAACCGGGCATGGATGAAGACTGGTACGCTCAAGCATGTCAAGAACATTGCCGGGTATGTCAAAAGCAAAAACGGCAGGTACTATACGGCAGTTATCCTTGTCAACAGTAAACATGCCCGCTGGAAAGCTGCCAAAATGCAAGATGAGATCATTACATGGCTGGTGCATTACAAGGGAAGAAGCTCAAGTGCTGCACAAAAACCAAAAGATTTTGTTTCTGTACCTGAAACACTTCGCAAGCAAAAGTCTGTCCGTATTCAGCCTGAAAAGCCTGTAGTAGACTTTGCACAACCTGCACCTAAAGATGCCAAAGGTCGCTACTATATCCAGACTGGTTCTTTCAAACACTATCCCAAGGCATCCTACCTTCAGAAACTCAAAAAGGCTTTCCTGCCGTATCGCATTGTGCCGGGAAAAGAGTTTAAAGTACTGGTGGGACCCTATGCAGCAGAAGTACGTGCCAGAGAAGCACTTGCAAAGGTGCGCAGCAGTATTGGCAAGGGTGCATTCTTGACCACAAAAGAGAAACTCGATGCAGAGGGAGCAAGGCTTTACTAAAATTTAGAGGTGCCCTTAACCCCATTTTTGCTATAATCTCTACAAAAACAGGGTACCCATGCAGTTTGAAACCTACCCCTTTGAAAAACTCAACAACCTACTGAAAGACCTGCTGCCAAACAGTGACTATGCACCGCTGTCACTGACGATCGGCGAGCCGCAGTTTGAGACGCCGCAGTTTATTCTCGACACACTCAATGCCAATGCATCCAAATTGAACAAATATCCAAAAACCTCCGGAGAAGCAGTACTTCGTGAAGGGATGCTGACCTATCTGAAAAACCGTTTTGGTTTGACACTCTCAGATGCGCAGATCATCCCGACATTTGGTACCAGAGAGGTGCTCTTTAACTTTCCGCAGTTTTTGCTGCACGATGTCGAAGCACCTTTGATGTTCTTTCCCAACCCATTTTATCAGATCTACGAGGGGGCAGCCAAAGCGAGCCGTGCCAAGGTGGTCTATCTTAACCTGAATGAAGCAAACAACTTTCAGCCGGTTGCTGATACGTCGGTACTTGCCCAAGCCAACCTTGTTATCCTCAACTCCCCCAACAACCCGACCGCCTCAACGATGTCCATGGAGGCGATGAAAGAGTGGGTCAAACTGGCGCTCAAGTATGACTTTGTACTGCTCAATGACGAGTGCTATGCCGATTTGTATCTGAACGAGCCGGTACCATCACTATTGAATGCTTCCATAGAAGCGGGTAATCCGACCTTCAAGAATGTACTGGTGATCAACTCCATCTCCAAACGCTCTTCCGCACCGGGGCTGCGTTCGGGGTTTATTGCCGGAGATGCAGAGATCTTGCGTGAATACATGACCTACCGTACCTATGTCGGATGTGCCTCACCGCTGCCGCTTCAGCATGCAGCTGCCGCAGCATGGGCAGACCAGAGTCATGTGGATATCTTCCGGGAGAAGTACAAAAAGAACTTTGAGGTTGCCAAAGAGGTGCTGGGAGTTGAACCGCCTGAAGCGACCTTCTACATCTGGTTGAAAGTCGGTGATGAGATCGACTTTACGCTCAAGCTTTACGAGCGTTACAATCTGAAGGTGATCCCCGGTTCCTTCCTTGGCAGAGAAGGCGAGGGCAAGGGGTATGTGCGTCTTGCACTGGTCTATGAGGAAGAGAAGACGAGAGAGGCGCTGCAGCGCATTGCTGCGTTGATGGAAGAGTTAAAAATTAAAAGTTAAAAAGGAAAAGTATGCAGCCAGAAATGCCGGAGATTCATGTAGAGGAGCTCAAGAAAGACCCTGAGTTTCTTGCCAATATTGAGCGACTTGAGAAGGAGTGTAAAGAGCAGGAGAGTGTCCACAAGGGATATCAACTGCTTGATGCGCAGCTGGTGATCGAAGCACCCGAAGATGAGATCAACGAGATCTTCACCTTTATTGTCAATACGGCGTTTGACCGTCTTGCAGAGTATCTGAGCGAGCATAAATCGTTCGATGTACTTGGCAGTGAGGAGGAGCGTGCGATTGCAAGAGCGATCTATGAACATGCTATTCAGCGTTACAGTGAGAATGACAAAAAAGCGGCAAAAGAGATGTTTTTGGTACTCCACCATACAGTCAACCACGAAGATCTCAAAGAGGCGATGATGATCCATGCCTGTGCGGTGATGGCGGGGATGTCGTTTGATGATTTTGTCGAGAACCTTGCCGATGTCAATGACATTGACCCACACGATCCTTTGGCATTTTTTATCCGTACCTTTGTGCAGCCAAATGACATTTTGCTTACGATGTATGCGAAGTACGTTGAAGAGGGTAAAGAGATGTTAAAAGTACTTGAAGAGGATGGGAAAAAGGCGTAGCCTTTTTAGTGAAGAGTGAGGAGTGATGAGTGAAGAATGACTGTTTGCATTGCAATGCGATGCCTCTATTGAACAGAAGAAGGGGAGATTTATGAAAATCCATTTTATCGGCATCGGAGGCATTGGGCTCTCAGCCTTGGCGAAATTTCTCTACAACGACGGACATACTATCTCCGGATCGGATATCAAGCAGACAGAGATCACCAACGATCTGGCACTCAATTTTGGTGCGAAGATCACCATTCCCCACCATCCAGATGCAGTTGAAGGGGTAGACCGTGTTATCTACTCTGCGGCAGTACGCCCCAACAATCCGGAGTATCAGCGTGCGAAAGAACTTGGTATTGAACTCCTTTCACGCAAAGAGGCGCTGAAATTTATTTTGGGAGATAAAACAGTGTATGCTGTAGGCGGTGCACATGGCAAGAGTACGACATCAGCCATGCTTGCTTCTATCATCCCTGAGTCCAATGCGCTTATCGGTGCGATCTCCAAAGCTTTTGGCTCCAATGTGCGCAACTACCCCAACGACAAAGTGGTCTTTGAAGCAGATGAGAGTGACGAGAGCTTTCTTAACTCCAATCCCTATCTGGCGATTGTCACCAATGTCGAACCTGAGCATATGGAGTATTATGGGTATGATGAGGAGCGGTTTTACAATGCCTACCGTAACTTTCTCTCGCTGGCATCAGTGCGAGTGATCAATGCCGAAGATGACTTCCTTTCATCGCTCGATATGGAGAGTATCAAACTCTACCCCTCCAAAGATATTTCACAGATCGAATTTGTACTGATTGACGGAGAGCCGCATACACGCTTTACGCTGAAATCCTACGGCAGTTTCGATGTATTCGGGTTTGGTGTGCACATTGCCATCGATGCTGCTTTGGCGATACTGGCGGCACTGGAGCTGGGTGAAGATATTGAGTCTATCCGAAACAATCTGCTTGGCTACAAAGGGATCAAAAAACGGTTTGACATTGTCCAAAACCGTGAGGAGATGGTTGTCATTGATGACTATGGGCATCACCCTACGGAGATCCGGGCAACGATGCAGTCGCTTCAGGAGTATAGAAAGCTCAGAGAGTTTCACAAACTCAATGTGATCTGGCAACCGCACAAATACTCCCGTACCATTGATAACCTCCCTGCCTTTGTCGAGTGTTTTGAGGGAGTGGATGAATTGGTGATCCTGCCTATCTGGTCAGCAGGGGAGCTGGAGGTAGATATTGACCTCAAAGGGGCGTTTGCCCGCTACAACCCGATCATGGCAGACAGCGTCACCAAAGTGGATGGGATCGTTAAGGTGATACGTGACGGAAATGTGGTCAAGGAGTATGATAAAGGGCTTGTGACAGCCTTTGGTGCGGGGGACATCACCTATCAGATACGCGGTGAAGTGTAGATAATATTTTAGTGATATTCTGATACTACAATATCTTTTTATTTTACCAATGGAGAATCAACCGTGAAACAGATGTATAAGTATGCACTGATAGGTGCAGTAATAGCAGGGAGTCAGCTTTGTGCAGATGAGATTAAAATCGATGACGTCAAAGGAAAGTATGGCAGCAGTCCATCCATCAAAGCCTCAAAAGAGCTGAAACAGCATATCAACATTGGTTTTGCCAATACAACGGGAAATACAAAAACATTGAACTTAAACGCGAAATATGATCTTTCGTATATGATGCCCGGTTACGAAGGACGTGATCTGTCATGGATGTTCGATACCAGTGTCTATCTGACAAGAAATGACGGTGTGACAGACAATGAAGAGTATACGGCGAATCTTGCACTTGAACAGAAACTTGCAGGGAAATGGTTTGCATATGGAAGTTTGAGATGGCTTCGCAATACCTTTAGAAACTTTGACAGCAAAACCTTTATCGGTCTTGGTGCCGGAAATGAACTTTACAATGATGGGCAGCACCGTTTTGAGGTCAAGATAGGTGCAGCGTACAACGTTGAACAGTACAGCAACAACCAGCCCGATCACGACTTTGCTTCCTTTACACAGTATGCTGAGTATAACAACCAGCTCAATAAAACGAGTCTACTTTATGTGAAAGCCGGTGCTTCCGAAAACTTTGAAGATTTTGAGGATTATGAGGTGATAGGTGTGCTTGGCTTTACCTTTGCCGTTGCAGAAAAATTGAGTGTGACGCTTGAAGGAGAGGTACGATATGACAATATCCCTCCAGTTGGATTTGAGAAGACAGATACAAAATCAATCGTACGACTTGGTTACAGTTTCTAAGGAAGCCTGTAGCGTTCTTGGATGGCTTCATAGAGTGCTTCAGCCATCTTTTTGTAGCCTTTGGCATTGGGATGTACCTGATCACTCTTGAGTGACGGATTGGAGAGGATGTCGCTGAAAAGACCGCTGACAAGCGGTGTGTCTGTCTCCTCGGCTACCTCATCATAGAGAGGAAGCGGATGCAGCCCAAAAAGTGAAATGTCCGGCACAGCGATCAAAATCACTTCACTCCCGTTGGCACGTATGAGAGAGATCATAGTTTTGAGATTCTCTTTCAGCTTTTTCATGGATCTTTTCTGAAGAATATCATTGCCTCCGTAACAGAGCAGTGTGAGTTTTGGTTTGTAGTGTTGCAGCAGTTGCGGTAGTCTCTTCAACCCTTCTTGGGAAGTCTCTCCATTTATGCCTGCATTGACGATACGCAGACCGGTCATAGATGCAAGAACGGAAGGGTAGCTTTCATTTGGGTTTGCCCCATGTCCGTATGTCAGGCTGTCTCCAGCGGCAAGGATGGTGTCAGACGGTAAAAGGGGTGT
>JALTYW010000232.1 GCA_027046415.1 Sulfurovum sp. | reverse complement strand
ATGGGGAAATGCCTTGGCAAAGGTACAAAAGTTCTGATGTATGACGGTACACTTAAAAATGTCGAAGATGTCGTTGTCGGCGATCAACTTATGGGTGATGACTCAACACCACGTAATGTGCTTTCTATCACACGAGGCAGAGAGAAGATGTACTGGGTGCGGCAAAACAAAGGGATCGACTATCGAGTGAATGAGAGTCATATACTCTCCCTCAAACGAAGCCGTAACGAAGGCAAACACAAACATGGTGACATCCTCAATATCTCCGTCAAAGAGTGGGTGAAAAAATCGAAAAAATTTCACTCCAACTACAAAGGCTACAAAGTTGCCGTCGATTTTCCAAAGCAGCAGCTTCCAGTTGATCCCTACTTCCTCGGTATCTGGTTAGGTGATGGCACAAGCAGCAATGTTGCTATAGCAACCCAAGAACAGGAGATAGTGGACTACCTCAACTCCTATGCAAAAAAACTTGGCCTACAGGTGACCAAGCAGCATAAAAACAAAAAAAAGTGCCCGATGTACAGCATAACAAGTGGCCAACGCGGAGGTAATCTCAAAGAGGATCACTCTCTACAAAAAAAGCTGCGTGATCTTGGTGTTTTGGGAAATAAGCACATCCCTCATATCTATCTGAGAAACTCCAAGAAAAATAGACTCAAGCTATTGGCGGGACTTATCGACAGTGACGGATACTATGATGACAAGTATCATGTCTTCGAAATCGTTCAGAAAGATGAACGGCTTGTCAAACAGATAAAGCTCCTTGCCGACTCACTTGGATTTCGAGTCTCTATCAAAACAAAAACAGCCCGTATCAAAAAGATCAACTACAGTTGCGAAGTTTATAGACTACGCATTGTCGGTCATCTCGATCAAATCCCGACAAAAATCAAAAGAAAACAGGCACGCAAACTTCTCTCAAAAAGAGAGCATCTTCACACAGGTATCAAAGTCGAGTACGACAAAGTCGATGACTATTATGGTTTTACGATCGATGGCAACCATCTCTTCTTACTTGAAGATATGACCGTCACACACAATACCTCATTTGTGCTCAATACCGTCAGCAACCTTGTCCAACAGGGCAAGGGAGTAGCATTTTTCTCACTTGAAATGCCGGCAGAGCAGCTGATGCTGCGTCTGCTCTCCATCCAGACCTCCATCCCGCTGCAAAAACTGCGTGTTGGCGATATGAGCGATGAGGAGTGGAACCGTCTTAACGATGCCATCTCAAAGATGAACGAAGCCAAGCTCTTTGTCGATGACAACTCCAACATCAACATCAATCAACTCCGAAGCAAACTGCGCAAACTCAAAAACCAGCACCCCGAGATCGAACTTGCCGTCATCGACTACCTTCAGATCATGCAAGGAAGCGGCACAAAAGACAGACACCTCGAAGTCAGTGAGATCTCACGGGGTCTGAAGATCCTTGCACGTGAACTCAATATCCCAATCGTCGCACTCTCTCAGCTGAACCGTGGTCTCGAGTCGCGTGCGGACAAACGTCCGATGCTCAGCGATATCCGTGAGTCTGGTTCGATCGAGCAGGATGCCGACATCATCCTCTTTGTTTACCGTGACGACGTTTACCTCTACAAGGAGGAAAAAGAGCGCGAGAAACAGGCAAAGGCGGAAGGTAAAGAGTTCATCCCTACCTATGTCGAGAAAGACGAGGAAGAGGCCGAAATCATCATCGGAAAGCAGCGTAACGGCCCGACAGGACATGTGAAGCTCATCTTCCAAAAGAAA
>JALTYW010000231.1 GCA_027046415.1 Sulfurovum sp. | reverse complement strand
TTGCAAGCGAGATCAAAGAGCTGGTAGATAACGGCATCGAAGTCGGCATTGTAGTCGGCGGCGGCAATATTATCCGTGGTGTTACCGCAGCAGCAGACGGGATCATCAAAAGAACGTCTGGTGACTATATGGGGATGCTCGCTACGGTCATCAACGGAGTGGCGATCCAGGAGGCACTGGAGCATAAAGGACTTGCTGCCAGACTGCAGTCTGCGATTGACATGCAGGAGATCGGAGAAGCGTTCATTGTAAGACGCGCACGAAGACATCTTGAAAAAGGGCGTGTGGTTGTCTTTGCAGGAGGTACAGGAAACCCGTACTTTACGACAGATACGGCTGCAACACTGAGAGCCTCTGAGATCGAAGCCGATTTGCTGATCAAAGCGACGAAAGTGGATGGTGTGTATGACAAAGATCCGAACAAGTTTGACGATGCTGTCAAGATGAGTGAGCTTTCGTACGATCAGGCACTCAATGACCACATCAAAGTGATGGATGACACCTCTATCGCACTGGCAAAAGAGAACGGACTTCCGATCGTGGTGTGCAATATGTTTGAAAAGGGCAACCTTCTCAAAATCATTCAGGGCGATATGAGCCTCTGCTCTATCGTCAAGTAGCATTTAGAAAAAAAGTAAAAAAAGGATAGTTTATGAGAACAGAACAACTTACTGCAAAAGCACTGGAAAGAGTCGATTTCGATAAATATCTTCTGGCAAATGCTGTCGGAAAACGTGCGGAAGAGATCGCAAAGGGTGCTGAGCCGCTTGTCGATGCAGACCCGAAAACAACCAAGCACACAGATATTGCACTGCAGGAGATTGCAGAAGGCAAGCTTGTTGTAAGCCTTGAGGGATAGTTCCCTTTGGATGCGTTTCTTGAGAAGGTAAAAGAGACACATACCATAGAGGAGGCTACTGCTCTGCTCTGGGAGCAGATACCTTCCCCTTTACCCTCCACCAAAAAGGCGCTTGATCTTGCAATGACCGCACATGACGGTCAGATGAGAAAAAGCGGCGAACCCTACATTGTTCACCCCATTCTTGTCGCTGTGATTACCGCTTCCATCTCCAATGATGAGACGATGGTACAGGCTGCACTGCTGCATGATGTGGTGGAAGATACCGACTTTGATCTGGAAGATATTGAACGTGAATTTGGCGAAGATGTGACCCATATGGTTGCAGGGTTGACCAAAATCGTCGAGATACGTGACGAGGAGCTTATCCCGTCAGGGTCTAATGATCGTCTTATCTCCTCTGCGCTGACTTTTAGAAAGATGCTTTTGGCGTCGATCAAAGATATCCGAGTACTTGTGATCAAGCTGTGCGACAGACTGCACAACATGCTTACGCTTAATGCACTCCGACCAGACAAACAAAAGCGTATTGCCGAAGAGACCCTTGTTGTCTATGCTCCCATTGCACACCGACTGGGGATCTCCCGGCTGAAAAACCATCTTGAAGATTTGAGTTTTTACTATATCTACCCTGAGGATTATGCGAAAATAGACAGCTATATTCAGGAGAATGCGCAGAATTTGCAGTTTAAGCTCAATGCCTTTATTCAGAAAGTAAAAACGATGATGGAGAGTAACGGTTTTGATCCTGAAGGGTTTGAGATCATTGGCAGGGTCAAACACTACTACTCCATTTATTTGAAGATGCACCGCAAGGGTGTGAGCATTGAAGAGGTGCTTGACCTGCTTGCCATCCGTGTGATTGTCAATGAGCCGCTTGAGTGCTACAATGTACTGGGACTGATGCATCTTAATTTTACCCCGCTGATCTCCCGCTTCAAAGACTACATCGCTGTACCCAAAGAGAACGGCTACCGTACTATCCATACGACACTTTTCAATGAAGAGGGGATTGTCGAAGCACAGATAAGAACGGTAGAGATGCACCGTCTTGCAGAGTATGGGGTTGCTGCACACTGGAAGTACAAAGACGGTGGCAACAGTGTCAATCTTCAGTGGCTGGAAAGCCTATCCTATCAGAACGAGTCGATTGAAGAGTTCTATGAGCTTGCAAAGAGTGACCTCTTCTCTGAAGATATTACCGTTTTCTCTCCCAAAGGAGACTACTATACACTGCCCAAAGGTTCGGTTGCGCTGGATTTTGCCTATGCGATCCACTCAGAAGTCGGTGCCAATGCTACAGGTGCCTTGGTAAACAAACACAAAGCCTCTTTGCTGACAGTCTTGAAAAACGGGGATATTGTACGGATCATCAAAGATGAACGACCGCATCTGCACTGTTCATGGATCGATGCAGTGAAAACCTCCAAAGCCAAAGAGGGCATCAGAAGCCAGTGCCGGGCAAGACTGAGGGAGACCGATACCTTTACCGCATACAATATCTTGGCAGCACTCTTCAACCAGAGTCCCGATGCCATTCGCAAACGCATTGAAGATATGGGACTTGATGAGTCGATCCATAAGCTGCCTACGCAATTGGATTTTTTCAAAGAGGTGATCCATAAACTTGCTACCTATATGGGCACAAAAGAGGTGCGTTTCTGGGAGCTTCTCAAACGCGGTTATAAAAAGCCGCAGCCTAAAGAGATTGAGCATTTCCGTTTCTTTACCAACAAGCCGCTTGACGGGGTAGAGTTCGATTATTGCTGTCACCCGAAAGTCGGTGATCAGATTGTAGCATTTTATAAGGACAGTAAGGCTATTATACACCATAAATTGTGCAAGAAGGCATACGTCAAGATTCTCAATGGCGAACCGATGCTGTTTGTAAGCTGGAGTACCACGAAACTCTCCCGCTACCGGTTGATCATCAGCCTTCAGAACCAGAAGGGTGTTCTGGCTGATCTGCTTGCAAAACTGACGGAACTTGATATGAACGTGATCAGTATCGAACTGGGGATCAGAAACTCTGAAAGTGCAGAGTACTGCCAGATTGAGGTGGAGAGTTCGGAGTCGCGAAAACAGCTTCTTGAGGAGAAGATCGCCCAGAAGTTCAAACTAATTGAGATGATCAGTCTCGATGATGCCTACAACAAATAGAAAAAGGATAGAAAAAGTATGTCACTCAGTCAAGCGTTAGAAGAGATTCGCAGGGGAACTGCCGAGATCATCGATATGGAGCGTATCGAAACCCTGGTGAAAAAGTTTTATGAAACAGGCGAGACCTATACCGTCAAAGCGGGCTTTGACCCGACCGGTGCCGATCTGCACCTTGGACATACCGTACTGCTTCAAAAACTGCGCATCTTTCAAAACCATGGAGGACGTGTACAACTGCTCATCGGTGATTTTACTGCGATGATCGGTGACCCGACAGGCAAGAGTGAGACGCGAAAAGTCCTTGACCGTGATACGATCGTTGCCAATGCCAAGACTTACACAGAACAGGTTTTCAATATCCTCGATGAGAACAAAACCGATGTGGTCTTTAACTCCAAGTGGCTGGAAGCGCTGGGTGCGTCAGGTATGGTGGCACTGACCACAACCTTCAATGTCGCACGTATGCTTGAGCGTGACGATTTTGAAAAACGCTATAAAGCGGGGCAGAGCATCTCCATCTCAGAGTTTATATATCCGCTGCTTCAGGGCTACGACTCGGTCGAGCTTAAGTCCGATATTGAGATCGGCGGCACAGACCAGAAGTTCAACCTGCTGATGGGACGGCACCTGCAGCGTACTTACAATGTCGGCAAAGAGCAGGCGGTGTTGATGATGCCAATCCTTGAAGGGCTGGACGGTGTACAGAAGATGAGTAAATCGCTGAACAACTATATCGGTATTACCGAAGCCCCAAATGATATCTATGCCAAGATACTCTCCATCTCCGATGAGCTGATGTGGCGCTACTATGAACTGCTCAGTGACAAGAGTCTTGAAGAGATCGCGCAGATGAAAGCAGATGCAGAGGCAGGAAAACTACACCCAAAAACGGCAAAAGAGAACCTTGCTATGGAACTGGTGACACGTTTTTACGATGAGGAAGCGGCAAAAGCGGCAAAAGCGGCATTTGACAATGTCTTTAAAGCAAACAAGCTGCCTGAGGATATGCCTGAAGTCTCTGTCGAAGAAGGAGTATGGATCTGCAAGGCACTGGTCGATGCAGGTATCGAGCCTTCAACGTCACAGGCACGACGTGATATCAAGCAGGGTGCTGTGCGTATCGATCAGGAAAAAATCAGTGATGAAAAAATGAACCTTAATGCAGGAGAGTATATACTACAGGTAGGTAAACGCAAATTTGCGAAAGTGAAGGTGGGAATATGACATTCAAACCGCTTAAAATCGGAAAATATACGATTGAAAAGCCGATCATCCAGGGAGGCATGGGGGTTGGCATCTCTTGGGATAAGCTGGCAGGAACAGTCTCCAAAGAGGGTGGTCTCGGAGTAATATCGGCAGTTGGAACGGGAGTATATAAAAACAGAAGCTATCTTGATGACAAGGAGATGGTAGGCAAAGAGCACAGACCGCTTGATGCGATCAATTTCTACTCTTTTAAGGCACTGAAGAAGATATTTGAAAACGCACGCAAGATCTGTGGTGACAAACCGCTTGCTGCCAATATCCTGTATGCGCAGAGTGAATATGACCGAGTGGTAAAAGATGCCTGTGAGGCGGGTGCGAATATTATTATTACCGGTGCCGGACTGCCGCTTACCATGCCTGAAGCTGCGAAAGACTACCCAGATGTCGCACTTGTGCCTATCGTCTCTACCGCAAAGGCACTCCGTATTCTTTGTAGACGCTGGAAGAAAACGCACAACCGTCTGCCAGATGCCGTCATTGTAGAAGGACCGCTCAGCGGAGGACATCAGGGTTTCAAGTACGAAGAGTGTTTCCTGCCCGAAAACCAATTGGAGAACATATTGCCGCCGGTGGTTGAAGAGGCGAAGAACTGGGGCAGTATGCCTGTCATTGCAGCCGGAGGCGTTTGGGATCATGAAGATATTGTACATATGATGGAACTGGGTGCGAGCGGTGTACAGCTTGGTACGCGCTTTATCGGTACGGTTGAGTGTGATGCCAGCGATGTGATGAAACAGAAGATCATCGATGCCAAAGAAGAGGATATCAAACTCTTCAAATCTCCTGTCGGGTACCCGGCACGCGGGGTAAAGAGTGAACTGCACAAACGTATTGAAGAAGGAACCGCACCGAAGGTTGCCTGTATCTCCAACTGTGTTGCACCGTGCAACCGCGGTGAAGAGGCGAAGATCGTCGGTTACTGTATCGCCGACAGACTTTCCGATGCGTACGACGGCATTGCAGAAACCGGACTTTTTTTTACAGGAGCCAACGGGTACCGCCTCAACGAGATCATCACCGTCAAAGAGTTGATGGAGAGACTGATGAACGGAGAAAAGAAGTAGCGTGAAGCCTCTGCCTCTTCTTTGGCTGTTTCTCGTACTGGGTACAGTACTGCTTAATGCCTCTGCCATACTTGAGAAGGCAGAGGTAAAAAAAGGTGAACTCAGACTGCACTTCAACAAAGCCTACAATAAAGGCAAAATACGCCACTTTGCACTTAAACATCCGTATCGTGAGGTGTTTGACATTCCCGGTGCGAAGCTTAAAAACAGTACCGTAGGCAAACATTTGCACTCCTCGCACTGCTACTCCATACGGGTTTCCCAGTACAAACCCACAACAGTACGTGTAGTGCTGGAGACGGGAAAAGGCTACGGGTGTATGCCCTACAGACCGATACTCTCCTATAAGTCCTACCATATCCCTCTGCCTCCCTTTAAAGTGAAAAAACGTCATAGTGTACGTGTCAAAACGAGCCATACAAAACATACTGTTCCAAAGAGAAAGGGACGTACGAAGCATAAGCACACAACCCATACAAAACATGCGGTAAAACCCCACATCATGAAACACAGTAAAGCCTATCCACGCGGCAAGGGGGAACTGATCGTGATCGATGCGGGACACGGCGGACACGATACGGGAGCGATAGGCGGGGGAAAACGGGAGAAAGACCTTGTCCTGCAGATTGCCAAACGTGTGGAGCGTCAGCTGAAAAAGCGCGGTTTCAGGGTCTACATGACACGGCGGACAGACAGGTTTTTGAAACTGCCGCAGCGTACACACATTGCCGATAGAAAAGGTGCGAGGGTATTTGTCTCCATCCATGCCAACTCTGTGCCTAAAAGCAAGCGCAACAAAGCACAGGGAGTAGAGACATTTTACCTACAAAAGACGCGTGATGCCAAGTCACAGCGTATTGCTGCAAGAGAGAATGCTGCTGTTTTAAAGGGTGCAAGCAGTTCCCTGAGCAAAAAGGTCATCATAGATTCGGTACTGGCAGGGCCGAAGATTGTCGAGTCGAACAAACTTGCTATCGATGTACAGCGCAGAATTTTGGCAAACCTCAGGGCACACTATAAAGGGGTGCGTGACGGCGGTGTGCGGCATGCCCCTTTCTGGGTGCTTGTGGGTGCCAGCCGCCCATCCATTCTGGTAGAAGTGGGGTACATCTCCCACCCAAGAGAGCGTAAACGGCTCTTTACTCCTGCCTATCAGGAGCAGATTGCCAAGGGGATCGCTGAGGGTATACAACGCTATCTTGCCAACAGAGAACGAGAGATAGAACTATAGGAGTGAGGATGCAGGTTAGGTCATATGTTGCTATTTTGAGTATATGCATTTTGGGACTTTTCTCTTTGCAGGGGTGTACAGGACCTGACCGCTCCAACAGGCTTGTGGTGATCGATGCGGGGCATGGTGGTCATGACTGTGGTGCGCAGTGCGGCGGCAAGCAGGAGAAGACATTGGTGCTTCAGGTGGTCAAAAAGCTTGAACAGGCATTTAGACGTGAGGGGTACCGGGTTTATCTGACACGGGGCAATGACCGTTTCCTGACCCTTGGGGAACGTACCCGCATTGCCGATCAGAAAGATGCCGATGTTTTCATCTCCATCCATGCCAATGCCATTGCCGACAAAAGCCGTTTTGAAGCAGTAGAAGGGGTAGAGACATACTACCTGCAAAAGACACGTGACGGACGTTCACAGCGTATTGCACAGCGTGAGAATGAAGCGGTACTGAAAGGTACGGACATGCTGAGCAGGGATGTGATTGTCGATTCGGTACTGGCTGGACCGAAAGTAGTTGAATCACACAAGCTTGCCATTGATGTGCAACACAATATTATGAAACGCCTGCACAGCAGATACCCCGATGCCAAAAACGGCGGTGCCAAACCGGCACCTTTTTATGTACTTGTCGGAGCGAGCAGACCTTCCATTCTGGTAGAGGTAGGCTACATTACCAACACCAAAGAGAGAGAGCGACTTTTTAGCCTAGACTATCAGGAGCGTATAGCAAAAGGGATTGTCGAAGGGGTTGACCGTTATCTTGACAACAGGCAGAAAGAGTTGGGGATTTGAAGTAGCTTTTAACCTTTCTTCTGCTTTTTCGCAGCATCCTTCTCTTGCTTTCCTCTTGACCCAAATCAATTCCCCCCCCGTTTGAACTATGTTATACTTAAGAGCATTTTTCAAATAGGAGGAGGAAAAGATGAAAAAATTTATAGGTTTACTACTGTTCTTAGTAGCGGGTATGCTCTTTGCAGCAACGATCGATGTGACCAAGTCAGAAGGGACAGATCAGAGTATCATTACATCACTCACACCCGCACCCGCTTCACCGGAAGCCGATGCCAACACTACTATAGAAGCGGTTTTTAACGAAGCACTCAACCCCATAAGCACAATGCACAGTGTGACACTGAAGCGTTTAACGGGTAAAAAGAAAAAATGGGGAATGTTTGGCTTTGGTATTTCGAGAAGTAAAAATAAATCTATCAAAGGCTCCGTTACTTACGACCGAAACGAAAACACCCTGCGTTTTACACCGAACCGACCGCTTGAGGTAGGGTTCTATGAGGTCTCCATAAGACATTTGATGAAAATGAAACCCGGTATGGGAATGCGCGTCAAACCTATCGTCTATCGCTTCTACGTGCCTGAAGTGATCAACGGCTTCAAACTCCCGCCGGAACCTGACGAAGATAAAAACAATGAAACACTGCTTGGGATTGATTTTAATGATAATGGGATCAGGGATGATGTGGAGCGCAAAATTATCAAAAAATTCAATGACAAAATCAAAGTGAATCTAATGTTCCAGTATGCAAAAGTTGATCAAAAAATACTCGGCAGCGACCTTACAAAAGAGAAAGCTGTGGAACTGGAGGCAGAAGGAGGCAAAGCGATTAATTGTGAAATGTTTTTATCTGATTCCAATATCAGTATAGAACATTCTGTTCGGATGAGTGAAAACTGGACATACAATATTAAAAAAAGAGCAAAAAAATATATTCATTTTAATCAATTATTGGGTGGTGGTGTATATGGAAGCAAGATAAGCGACTGGAATGCAGATGCCTGTGAATTTGATGTAGAAAGCATGCTGGAGGAGAGACCATGAAAAAGGTAGTACATATTATAATTGTGTTAATTTTTGGTATATCAGTACTTGGTGCCAATGCGATTAATGAGTGCAAAAGTGATCTCTATTATGCCAATGGCATCATGATGAAATATTCTGAAAAGGATGCTCGTTTAATGTGGCAGCAAGAAGCAAAAAAGTTACTATTTCCCTATCAAGAATACAAAAGTATTGAGAAAGGGTCTAGATAACTTTAGCGGTACAAAAGTATGCTAAAGTTACGGTATGGTCGTCAAAAACAAGTATGTAAAGCGTTCTCACATTTCAGAACAGAAATTTAG
>JALTYW010000230.1 GCA_027046415.1 Sulfurovum sp. | reverse complement strand
TATAATACAAAACACAGGAGCAGAAAAATGGGAGAGAAACAAGAAGAAATTAAACGATTTACCGCCAAGAAGAAAGCGGATATTGTGATGGACATCTTTCAAGGGAAAACAACAGTTGCGGAAGTATCCCGCAAATACGATCTGACCCCGGCTTTGATCGAAGAGTGGATGGAAGAGGCAAGAAAAGGGATGGAAAACCAACTGCGTGCCAGACCAAAAGATATTGCTGCTTTGTACGAAGATAAGATCAAAGAGATGAAAGCGGTTATCGGAGAGTTGACATTGGAGAATATGGCACTAAAAAAGTACGATGCTCTGTTCGGGGACGAGAAGAAGTGATGCGCGTACAGAGCGAAATGGTAGCAGAAGGTCATAAAAGCTTTGCCGCTGGTTTGGTATTTCCAGACGAACTTTTTATTACAAGCCTAAACAGCGACAAGCAAAGATCGATGAAGAGAAAGTACGTCTCATCAAAAAGAAGATGGAGGCGTTCCCCACCTATGGTTACCGCAGACTGGCTCATATGACCGGCATTAACAAAAAAGCGGTACAGCGTATTCTGCAGATCAAAGGGTGGCAGGTACGAAAAAGAGCCAAAGGGCACAGACCAAGAGCTCAGGCAATGCCTTCACAAAGTTTAGTACCCAATGAACGTTGGGCGATCGATATGACCAGAGTTTGGTGTGGAAGTGACGGCTACTGTACTTTGACTGCTGTAATCGATACATGTACCAGAGAGATTGTGGGTTACAGACTCTCCAAAAGCGGCAAAGCAACTACCGCGGAGGCTGCCTTGCAGGAGGGACTGATCTATCGTTTCGGTCAACTAAAAAGATTGCAAAATGCCATTATACTAAGAAGTGATAACGGACTGGTTTTTACAAGTAAATCATTTACAAAAACCGTCAAGGATTATAACTTCAAACAGGAGTTTATCACACCTTACACACCGGAGCAAAACGGAATGATCGAACGGTTCTTTCGCACGATCAAAGAGGAGTGTATCTGGCACTATAATTTCAAATCTTTAAAGGAGGCAAACAGAATCATTGCACAGTGGATCGATTTTTACAATCAAAAACGCAAGCATTCGGCGCTGAAGTACAGAGCGCTCGCAGAGGTGTATCAATTAGTAGCATAAGTGTGCAGTTTTGGAGGGGTCATTACATCATTCCACTATCGGGTGACACAAAACTCTGAACGGTCTCCAAAATTTCTAACAGTCCCAGGTGAATTGCACTTATGATTTGAATTGGCGTCAAATATTTTTTGAGACAACAATTAATTCTATACTATCAACATTTCCTATCCACCCATTCACTCCTAATTTTACATTAGACCCTAATATGCACGGTTGTATTTCTTCTTTAGCAAGTGTGACAACAATATCATATTCCAAAGGCATACGCTGTACCAATTTCATTAGATCTGCAAGTTGCCTCTGCTTTTCACCTTCAAAGGAAAAAGCTGCTAACTCATCCCATTTTATTTGGTCAAATATAATTCTAAACTTTAAATTTCTCGTAAGTAAAAATGTTCCAATTGACATATCTAACCCCAATGAACAATTTTGTTCTCCCAATCTAACATATTGTTCCTGGGGCAATTTCGATTTTGACATTACTCCTTCATTAACATAAATAGCATCATGAAGAAAATAATGCTTTAAAATAGACAATAAAGAGGCTGTAGACTTTTGATGCATACACAAAATACCTGAAAACGGTAAAATACTATGAAGATCTAATGTATTATTG
>JALTYW010000229.1 GCA_027046415.1 Sulfurovum sp. | reverse complement strand
CAGCGGAGGTGTAGTCAAGGATGACCGATTTGCTGATACCGTAGCGTTTGAGTGCTTCGGTGTCGATATCGATATCTATGAAGTATCCTGCACTTGCCTGATCGGAGATGACCGACTGGGTACTTTTGAGGTTTCGCAGGGTTTTTTCTATTTGCTGTGCAACCTTTTGCAACCCTTTTGCATCTTTGCCGTAGAGTTTGATGCCAAGCGGTGTCCTAATGCCTGAGAGAAGCATATCGATACGTCCTCTGATCGGGTAGGTCCATGAGTTGACCAGCCCCGGTACCTGCAATGCTTTGTCCATTTGGGCCATCAGTTTCTGGGTGGTCATACCCGGACGCCACTGATCTTTTGGCTTAAAAGTGATGATGGTCTCAAGCATCCCAAGCGGTGCAGGGTCAGTTGCGGAGTTGGCACGTCCCCCTTTGCCAAAGACCGTGGCAACCTCAGGAAAGCTTTTGATGATCTTGTCGGTCTTTTGTGTCAACGCTTTGCTCTGGTCAATGGAGATACCGTAGGGAGTTACGGGCATATACATCACAGTCTGCTCATCGAGCATCGGCATAAACTCCCAGTTGAGCTTCTGGTAGAGAGGAACAGCAAGCAGCAGCAGTGCCACGGCTGCGGTAATCACAAGATACTTCAGCTTCAGTCCGTACACCAAAATGGGGTGATAGAGCCAAATGAAAAAACGGTTGAGCGGGTTTTTGGACTCGGGTTTGATCTTCCCTTTGACGAAGTAGATCATCAGTACCGGTACAAGCGTGACCGCAAGCAGGGCACCCGCAGTCATGGCAAAGGTTTTTGTAAATGCCAATGGGGTAAAGAGGAGCCCTTCCTGTCCCGAGAGTGCAAAGATAGGCAAAAATGAGACCACTACCAATGCCAATGCAAAGAAGATGGGACGTCCAACTACCTGTGACGCAGAGACAATGGCAGCAATGCGCTCTTTGTTGGTCAAATCACGTCCCAGAGCACCTTCGGCTTTATGGATCGCCTTGTGGGCATTCTCGATCATGACAATGGAGGCATCGACCATCGCACCGATAGCGATGGCAATACCGCCAAGACTCATGATGTTACTGCCGATACCAAAGAGTTTCATCAGCAAAAATGTCAGACCAATGGTCAGTGGCAGGACAAGCAGGACGATGAGTGATGAACGCAGATGCATCAGAAAGAGCCCGATGATTACCACAACGATAATGCTCTCCTCAATAAGTGTATGTTTCAGTGTATCTACAGCTTTTGAAATGAGGTCGGAACGGTCATAGGTGGTTACGACATCAACACCGTCAACTTTGAGTTCTTTCATCTTTTTCTTGACACGCTGAAGGGCACTGTAGACATCTTCACCATAACGAAGCATCACAATGCCGCCAACAACTTCCCCCTCACCATTGAGATCTGCCATACCACGTCTGGCAGCAGGTACCTTCTCGACACGCCCGATGTCGCCAAGTGTTAGCGGTACACCCCCCTTGGTGGTGATAACAAGGTTGCGTATTTCGTTTAGATCCTTAACATACCCTTTTGCCTGTACCATCCATTCGTACCCATTCTGGATGACGATGCGCCCTCCGGTATCGTTGTTGTTGTTTTTGAGGGTACGTGCGACATCTTGTATGGAGAGGTTGTACTGTACCAGTGCATCATTGTTGACCGTGACTTGAAAGGTAGGTATGAAACCGCCGATCGTTGCCACTTCCGAAACGCCGTCAACGCCCATCAACGCATATTTGTAGTAGTAGTCCTGAAGGG
>JALTYW010000228.1 GCA_027046415.1 Sulfurovum sp. | reverse complement strand
ATATAATGTTGCCGATATAATCATCACCAATTCACGCAACAATGGTGCGGATCTTCAAAAGAATTTTCATATCGTACCTCCTGTCCGAACCATCTACAACGCTGTCGACAACGCTGCCATTACAAAACTGAAAGAAGCGTCTGTCAGTATGCCCGGTAGCCAAAATCGGTTTCGTTTTATTACTGTCGGAAGGCTTGACAAAGGAAAAAACCACAGACTGCTTATTGAAGCGGTAAAAGATACCGATGCCTCTTTGTATATTATTGGTGACGGACCGCTGAAAGCTGCTCTTCTCGAACAGATCGAGGCACTGCAGCTCCAAAACCGTGTATTTCTGCTCGGAAGGCAACACAATCCCTATGCATATCTTTCACGTGCAGACTGTTTTGTATTTGGATCCAACCATGAAGGGATGCCAAACGTACTGCTGGAGGCACTTGCATGCAACCTTCCTGTTATAAGTACCGACTGTCAAAGCGGTCCACGCGAAATCCTTGCTCCCAAAACAGAACCGCAAAAGATACTGTCCGAGGGGATGGAACGTGCTGAATATGGTATACTTACGCCCGTAAACGATACCAATCAGATGTATCTTGCAATGACGCATATGATTGAGGATGCTGCAGATCGAGAACACTACCGCTCAAAATCTATGGAAAGAGCAAAGCAGTTTGGTATCAGCGCAATGGTACAGCAGTTTGGCAATACGATTGATACCCTGTAAAAGAGAAGGAACAAAGAGATTCCATGAAGAAAATCGGTTTTTTATCCCATCTCGATCTAAACCTGTACCTTTTTCGTGCCCCCATTATGAAAAAGCTGATCGAACGCGGTCATACCGTCTATGCTATCTGCCCCAAAGGGGAGAAAAACCGGGCACTTGAAGCACTCGGCTGCAAAGTAGTCAATTATAAAATTGACCGTAAGGGTATCAATCCGTTCAGTGAAAAAAAAGCAATCGACAATATCTACAATGCCATCCGGGACCTGCGTCTTGATATGCTTCATACCTTTACTGCCAAACCGAATATCTATGGTACCTTTGCAGCCAAAAGAGCATCTGTACCCATTGTCCTGAACCTTGTTGAAGGGCTGGGGTCTTTCTATACAAAAGACTCTTTGAAGAACAGACTCATTCGGTCTATCATGGAAAGGCTCTATAAAAAAGCATTCACACTCTCGCAAGGGTGTGTATTTGTCAACAGTGACGACCCGAAATACATGCTCAAACGGCACCTGATCGAGAAAAACAAAATCACTGTCATAAAAAGTGTCGGTGTCGATACTAAAAAGTTTGACCCGGCACGGTTTACAGCAGAACAGACTTTGGAAACACGACACAAACTCGGTATCAAGAACGAAATTGTCGTTTTGATGGTCGCACGGGCGATTTGGGACAAAGGTATCCGTGAATATTATGAAGCAGCATCTATACTTAAACAGAAGGGGGGAAATATCTCTTTTCTGCTTGTCGGAGACACAGACGAAGGCAACCATACCTGTGCGTCGGAAGCGTTTTTGAAAAATGGAGATGTGCAGTGGCTTGGACACCGTGACGATATTGCCGAATTGACAGCCATGTGCGACATCTATGTCCTGCCAAGTTACAGAGAAGGACTGCCTGCAACACTGATGGAAGCTGCCTCTATGGCAAAACCCATTGTCACTACCGACACGGTAGGGTGCAGAGAGGTTGTGGAAGATGGTTATAACGGTTTCCTGATCCCTCTGCGTGACAGTATCGCTCTGGCAGAAAAAATCGAAATA
>JALTYW010000227.1 GCA_027046415.1 Sulfurovum sp. | reverse complement strand
CTTATTGCTGCTTACTATGGCATCAAAAAATCCAATCCGACCATTGATCCTATCCTTGCCTCTCCCAGAGCAAAAGAGCTTGTTGACTGGCTGCGTTCTCAGCCCTTTTTGCATACCGATTTCAAGCTTGGCTACTGTATGGCACATGCGGGCATCTCTCCTGAGTTTGATCTTGGTATGGCGATGGCGTATGCCAAACGTATAGAGGAGAAGCTGCGCAGTGATCATGCCGATGTATGGCTGAAAAAGATGTTTAAAAACGGAGTAGAACGTTTTGACCGCAAGGCGAGTGAAGAGGATATTGACCGTTATATTGTCAGTGCCTTTACCCGTATGCGTTACTGTTACAAAGACCACAGGCTTGATTTTAAACAAAAAGGCACACTAACACCCCAAGTACGTGCAAAAGGGATGAAGCCGTGGTTTGAGTGTGAAAACCGCAAAGAGATTGAGCTAAAGATCGTTTTTGGGCACTGGTCAACGCTTGGCTTTTATGAGGATGAGAATGTCTTGGCGCTTGACACGGGATGTCTTTGGGGTGGAAAGTTGACAGCCGCACGCATCGATCTGCCACAACCAAAGATTATCTCTTACGATTGTCCGGGGTGTATGAAGCCGGGAGAAGATTAAGTTTCCACAATATGCCCTACAAACTTGGACATATTGTCGAGTATCTTCCCGCCTTTTCTAAAGCCGACTCCGCACGATTCATAGGCAAAAAACACCCCTGCCTGATAGCAGTTGCCCTCAGGATCCTGCGGCAGTGGGGTGTATGCCTGATAGACCATTTTATGGTTGTCGTAGTCGCCTTCGCTGCCGGAGGTGACGGTACCGTTTTCAAGGATGCGTACACTCTCTCCTTCACGTCCAAAGACCGGTTTTTGTACCTGTTTTGCGGAATTTAGCGGTTCAAAAGCGCTTTCTAAAAGCAGCGGATGGTTGGGGTAGAGCTGCCAGAGGATCGGCAGCAGACCTTTGCTTTGGAAGAGCAGGGTATAGGCAGAGTTAAAGATGATCGCTTTTTGGTTTTTGATGATATTTGTCAGCATCATAGCAAGGTCAGGTTCTTCAAGGGCGATGTCCTCCCACGGAATGAGTTTGAACCAGAGTTCATACTGCGTTTCGTTATAAAAGATGCCTTCCTGCTCATCAAACTCTACTTCGTCGATGTAGGCAAACGCTGTTTCGTAGCCTGCTTCGGTGGCGATATGCTGTAGGAGCCGAACGGTGTTTTCCTCTTCGCTGTTGCCCCGAATAGAGGTAAAGAGAAACTTCCACCCCTCATAGCGAGTCTCAAAATCACTTACATCCTCATCGAGCGTTACCAGCCGTTTGAAGTTTTCAAGCAGGGCTTCATAGACACCGTTAAACTGTGCAGTCTCTTCCATACCGTTTTGTTTGAGCATTGCCCACTGGACTATTGCAGTCTCAAAGATGGCAGTGGGGGTGTCGGCATTGAACTCAAGCAGTTTGATCGGTTTGCCGTCAATCCCACCGGCAAGGTCGAAGCGGCCATAGAGGTGCCAGTGGACATCACTCTCCCAGCTCTCTTTGATGAGCTCTACCAGATTGAACGGGATGCCTATCTCATGAAAGAGGTTGTTGTCAATGACATACTGTGCCGCTTCAATAAACATGTCATAGAGTGTGTTGCCAGCTTCGTAGTAAGCTTCTGCCTCCGTTTCTGACAAGACAACAAGCGAGTCAGCGACATAGGGAGTGTCGTCACTGTCGGTATGCCACACAAACCCAAGTGACTCAAGATAGTCGGTAGTA
>JALTYW010000226.1 GCA_027046415.1 Sulfurovum sp. | reverse complement strand
AAGAAGTAGCTGCTTAATTTAGAGGTGAATTGCACTTATGATTTGAATGGGCGCACTATATTTAAAGATTCTTTCAGCATAGCGAGGCAATGAGATGTCGTAAAAAAGGTTACAGAGAATTGTATTGTGTATGTTTGTATCAAAAAAGTTAACAAGAAAAGAAAAAATTTGGATAAAAGTTAACGGATGGTGGCGCTGGACGGAATCGAACCGCCGACACAAGGATTTTCAGTCCTTTGCTCTACCAACTGAGCTACAGAGCCACTGTTGTCGTGAAGTGGATGAAATTATAGCTATGTAACCTTAAAAAAGATTGAGAAAAAGCAGTTTTCCTGTTTTTTCTCTTTAGGAAAGTGCTTTTACAAGTGAAACAAAGGTCTCTCCCCTGTGCTTATAGGAGTTGAACTGATCGAAGCTTGCCGCAGCAGGCGAGAGAAGGGCAGTGCTGTTGTTAGTATGGACTTTGTCAATCATTGCTACGGCACGCTTGAGTGTACCTGCCTCTTTTAGATTAATGCCAAAACGTTCTGAGAGGGCTTTTATTTTTTCACTGTTTGCGCCGATGCTGTAGAGGGTAATGTTCAGGGGTGCGATGGTCTCAAAAAGCGGAGTAAGATCGACCCCTTTGTCATCGCCTCCGAGGATAAGGTGGATGGGGGTATGGGTATAGGTTTTGACTGCCTGTATCGCCGCATCGAGGTTGGTGGCTTTGGAGTCGTTGACCCAGAGCCTCCCTTTTGCATCAGTAAACTCTTCCTGTCTGTGTGCGTCACGCTCGAAGTGGTTGAGAAGATCGTAGTCTGTTGTATCAAAGAGTACTTTGGTGATAGCCAGTGCAAGCAGTGCATCCTGCAAAAAAGCACCTTTATAATTGAGTTTTGTCTGATCCAGACCGAAATAGTCACAGAGAAATGTATTGCTGTCATACTCGACCACATAGGCATCGGTCTTGGGGAGGTCAAGCCCTTTGGGTACAAGCGCAAGCTCTCCCTCTTTCATGGTAAGGAGCGGACGCAGTTTGTCTGCGGCATAGACTTCCGGTGTGCCGTGCCAGTCGAGATGGTCGGGAGTAATAGGTAGCAGCAGATAGATATCTGGCGAGGCAGTGTGGGTGTGGTGGAGTGTAAAAGAACTTGTCTCCAGCACCCAAATGGGGGCTTTGGGGTCAAGTTCTGCCAAAGGGGTACCGATGTTGCCGCCGCTTACCGCACCACGGTCTTTGAGCAGATGCGTGAGCATTTGGGTGGTGGTGGTTTTGCCGTTGGTGCCGGAGATCCAGATGGTGAAAGGCATTTGCCTTTCAAGTGAAGAGTGAAGAGTGAAGAGTGAAGCGTTATGGTTTGCATCGCTTTGCGATGCTTCTATTAATGTTTTCCCTTTTCCCTTTTCTTTTTTTCCTAAAAAATAGTCATACTCACTCATGAGGTGTTTTGCCTTTTGAATGAGAGGGTGTTTTGGAGGAAGGCTGGGGGTGGTGACTTCCAGTGCACTTTTGTTAGGGTCGAACATTTCTGAGGGTAAGATGTGGTTACCCATCTCATCGATATAAGGTGCTTTGCAATTGTCGTCAAAAAAGGTACAGCCACCGCCAACTTTTTTGGCGATCGCCTTTGTTGTCAATCCATAGCCAAATAAAGTTGGTTTCATGCAAGTTCCTACCTAAACTTAAAGCTGATCAACGCCAAAATATTGGCAATAAAGGCAATCATCCAAAAGCGGATAATGATCTTGTTCTCAGGCCAGCCTTTGAGTTCAAAGTGGTGGTGGATGGGTGCCATGAGAAAGACACGTTTGCCTCTCAGCTTGAAACTCCCCACCTGAAAAATGACAGAAAGGGTCTCAACAACAAAAATAAAGCCAATGAGGATCAACAGCACTTCACTTTTCCCAAGAATGGCGAGGTAAGCAAGGAAACCACCGATAGCGAGTGAACCGGTATCGCCCATGAAGACCTCTGCGGGGTAGGCGTTGTACCATAGAAATCCCATCAGCCCGCCGCCAAGTGCAGCAGCAAGGATCATTACCTCGCCTACCCCCTTGATGTTGGGGATCAGCAGGTAGCTGGAGAAGATGGCATGCCCTGTAATGTAGACGATAATACCGAGGGTAAAGAGTGCGATAATGGAGGGTACCGTTGCCAGTCCATCCAGTCCGTCTGTCAGGTTGACAGCGTTGGTGGTTGCCAGAAAGATCAGTATCCAAAAGAAGAGCGAAAAGATGCCCATGTCAAAGAGGGGTGTTTTCAAAAAAGGGACATAAAACTCTGTAGGAAATCCGGAAAAGAGCAACAGCCCTGTCGCTATGGCGGCAATGATGGCAAGAAGTGCCATTTTCCCTCTTGGGCTGAGTCCTTCAAGGTTGTCTCCAGAGAGCACTTTGCCAAGGTCGTCTTTCATACCTACTGCACCAAAGCCGGTCAGGGTGATGATGCCTCCCCAGATATAGGGGTTTGAAAGATCGACAGCCAGCAGTGCTGCAAGAAGCGTGCCGGCAAGGAAAATGGCACCGCCCATGGTAGGTGTCTTCCCTTTACTCTCATGTGCTTTGACAAATTTGCTGATAGGCTGGTTGGCGTTGCGCGCTGCTGCCCACCGGATATATTTTGGCATGACAACAAGGGTGAAGATAAATGCGATCATAAACGCAAAACCGGCACGTACGGAGATGTAGCCAAAAAGGTTGATGTCGAAAAGATGGGACAATGTATAGAGCATAGGTATCAGCAACTTTCAATTTTAGGTTTACAAAAGCTTATTTTACTATGATTTCATAAAAAATAAGAGAAGACACTATCATGGATAGACAAAAGACAATACTGATCATTACAGACGGCATCGGCTATAAACCACAGAGTGCATGTAATGCGTTCGATGCGGCGAAAAAACCGACCTACGATACACTGTTGAAAGAGGCACCTAAAGCGCTTATCTCCACCTATGGGTTAAGTGTCGGGCTTCCGGAAGGGCAGATGGGGAACTCCGAAGTCGGACACATGACCATTGGTTCAGGACGTGTACTCTACCAGGATCTTGTTAAGATATCTTTGGCACTTGAAGACGGCAGTATTGAAAGCAATGAGGCGCTTAGTACGGTACTTCAAAAGAGTGACCGTGTGCATCTGATCGGGCTGCTTAGTGATGGCGGGGTGCATTCTCATATCGAGCATACTATCGGTTTTGCGAAATTGGCGGCAAGCAGAGGCAAACAGGTATTTTTGCATTTGATCACAGACGGGCGTGATGTGAGTCCTACTTCGGCAAAAGGGTATATTGAACAGATCGAGTCGATCTGCAATGATAGTATCAAGATCGCAACCATTGGAGGACGTTTCTATACAATGGACAGAGATAACCGATGGGAGCGTGTGGAGAAGGGCTACCGTGCCATTGCAGAAGCGACACCAAAGACCGATCTTGATCCAAAAGCCTATGTGGAGGCAAGTTATGCCAAAGGGGAGACCGATGAGTTTATAGAACCTGTCGCATTTGCCGGTTATGACGGTATGCAGGAGGGTGATGCAGTCATTGTGACCAACTTCCGTTCCGACCGTGTACGGGAGATCACGACGGCACTGGGTGATCCTGAGTTTGATGCTTTTGAGCGTAGCTATATTCAGCTGCATATTGCTACGATGACACAGTATGATGCGAGTTTCCCTTACCCTGTACTCTTTCCCAAAGAGGCACCTAAAAACACATTGGCAGAAGTGATCTCGCGTGCCGGGCTGCGTCAGCTGCATACGGCAGAGACAGAGAAGTATGCCCACGTGACTTTTTTCTTTAACGGCGGCATCGAAACCCCTGTGGAATCAGAGAGCCGTGTGCTCATTCCAAGCCCCGATGTCAAAACCTACGATATGAAACCGGAAATGTCCGCACCTGAGGTTGGTAAAGCGGTACGTACAGCGATGGATGAAGCGTATGATTTTATTGTGGTGAACTTCGCAAACGGTGATATGGTAGGGCATACCGGTAACTTTGACGCTGCTGTCAAAGCCGTGGAGGCTGTCGATCATGAACTGGGACAGATCATCGAAAAAGCACAGGCACTCGGATATGCGGTCGTACTGACCTCAGACCACGGTAACTGTGAAGAGATGTGTGACGGAGAGGGGCACGTACTGACCAATCATACGGTTGGGGATGTATGGTGCTTTGTGCTGGCAGAAGGAGTTACAGAGGTCAAAGAGGGTGGCGGACTGAATAATGTTGCGCCTACAGTGCTGAAGCTGATGGGCTTGGATATACCAGAGGAGATGGATGAACCACTGATTGCATAGTCTCCAGATATTTGGTACAATAGCAGGATATC
Source organism: Sulfurovum sp. (assembly GCA_027046415.1). GTDB lineage: Bacteria > Campylobacterota > Campylobacteria > Campylobacterales > Sulfurovaceae > Sulfurovum. Next base: position 4,493 of record JALTYW010000226.1, on the reverse strand, counting down.
TGTCTGTACACCATTGGGTGTGTGCAATGTGCTGTTGAAAAGGAGACGCAATCATGGAAAAACGTATCAAAGAGTCGGTTGGCACACTGCTGGCGCATATTATTAAAATAGACCATCGGGATGTGGAGAAAGAGGCGCCTCTTTTTTGCGCGATCATGGGTGAAGATTTTGACTGCAGCGAAGAGGAAGCAAAAGATTTTTTAACAAAGGTGCTTCATACCGACTATGATCTGGATGAACATATCGATGTGATCAATCAGGCACTGTGTGAAGACAAACTTTCCAAATTCCATCTGCTTGAACAGCTGAATCACATGATCTATTCGGACAAAATCAGTGAAGAGGATTATGCCTTTTTTGAAAAGATCAAAAAAAGACTGTTTAAGTGTTAATCAATTATATACAGAAAGGAGCAATATGAAATTTTCAGGGGATAATGTCCTGGTAACAGGAGCAAGCAGAGGGATCGGTGCCCAGATTGCAAAGCGATTGGCAGCTATGGGATTGAAAGTATGGGTCAACTACCGAAGCGGAGAAGCGGAAGCGGCTGCAGTGAAAGCTGAGATTGAGGCTGCCGGCGGTCAGGCAGAGACGATTGGTTTTGATGTCAGTGACGAGGCGGCATTTGTCGATGCGATCAAGCAGATTGTCGCAGCAGACGGCTCGCTTGCCTACCTTGTGAACAATGCAGGGATCACCAAAGACGGTTTGGCAATGCGTATGAAGAGCGAACAGTTCATGGATGTGATCAATGCCAACCTCAAATCAACCTTCATCGGCTGTCGTGAAGCCCTCAAAGTAATGCGTAAAAAGCGTTTTGGCTCTGTGGTCAACATTGCCTCTATTGTCGGAGAGACAGGCAATGCAGGACAGACCAACTACAGTGCCAGCAAAGGCGGTACCATTGCCATGACCAAAAGCTTTGCGCTTGAGGCAGCAGCCAGCGGTATCCGCTACAACACCATCACCCCGGGTTTTATCGCTACAGAGATGACCGATATACTCAAAGATGAGGTTAAAGAGGCATTCATCGCCAAGATCCCGATGGGACGTTTTGGTGAGCCAAAAGAGGTAGCCGATGCAGTAGCGTTCCTGCTTTCCGACCATGCATCTTACATTACCGGAGAGACCCTGAAGGTAAATGGCGGGATGTTCATGTAATGTCTGCTAAACTCCTCCTTCTTGAAGACGACAAGCTTTTTAACGAGACACTGCAGGACTTTCTTGAAGAGGGGGGGTTTGCTGTTGATACGGCGCTTGACCCTTACACCGCACTCGATCTTACCTTTGAAAACAATTATGATCTCTATCTTTTCGATGTCAATCTTCCGTATGAGAGCGGTTTTGATCTGCTTGGGAAACTGCGGGAGAGTGAAGATGTTACCCCTACGATTTTTTTAACTTCACGTGATGACAAAGCCTCTTTGCATGAAGGGTTTGGTGCCGGTGCGGATGATTACATGAAAAAGCCGGTCGATCTGGATGAACTGCTGCTGCGCATTGAAGCGGTGCTGCGTCGGCAGATACGTCAAAAATATGTACAGGTGGGTGAGTACAGACTTGAGAGTATGAGCAAAACGCTCTATGATACATCCGGCAATGACCTCAATGTCAGCAAAAAGGCTGTTGATCTTCTTCTTCTGCTGCTTGAGGCAAAAGGGGAACTGGTCAGCATGGAGAAGATAAAGGATCGGCTGTGGGCTTCCGGACAGCAGGCGAGTGACGGGGCACTGCGTGTCTATGTCACGCAGCTTAAAAAACTTTTTCCAGAAGCGATCGTCAATGTCCGTGGTCTTGGGTACCGCTGGAAATTATAGATGAAACATATATGTTTCTCTTGCCAAGGGCAAAGCTTTAGTGAGAGGAATTTTCAAGGAGCCTTGCTGTTTGAAAAGGAGATACAAATATGAAAAAATCGATTGCCCTGACAGCACTGGGATATGTGACGACCGTGGCGCTGCTGCTGAGTTTTCTCTACTGGTTTTTACGTAATGAAGGGTTTTCGGAGGAGACATTTCTTGCAGGCAGCGGGCTTGTACTGCTTCTGAGTGCAGGGTGGGGGTATGTGATCGCATCCCAGCTTGTGGCACCGCACAAAAAGCGTGAAGCGCATCTGCTGCATCTGACCAAAGATATTGTACATGAACTCAATCTCCCTCTCTCGACGATCGAAGCAAACCTTTCCATGCTTTCTAAAACAGCAGAAGATGAGCGGACACAAAAACGTCTGGCACGCATTGAGGGAGCAGCAAAACGTTTGAGCCGTTTGTATGAAGAGCTGCTCTATACCATGCGAAAAGAGATGCAGGAGATCACACGGGAACAATTTTCGCTTGATAAACTTGTGAAAGAGCGTATTGAAATCTTTGAAGAGCAGCAGCGCAACCCTGTGACCGTGGATATAGATGCGTGTATGCTGTTTGCGGATAAAATCGGTTTTGAACAGATGTTTGATAACCTGATCCTCAATGCAATGAAATACTCACCCAAAACTGCACCTGTACATATAAGCTGTAAAAACGGTATACTTGAGATCATTGACAGTGGGATTGGCATGGATGAAGCGCAGCTGCTTCGGGTCTTTGAACGCTACTATCAGGCAGATACTTCCATCAGCGGAGAGGGGATCGGTCTGGCACTGGTAAAAGCCTACTGTGACAGAGAGGATATCGGGATTCAGATCTACTCCCAAAAAGGTGAGGGTACAAAAGTGGTACTTGATCTTAAACGGATCATCGTAAATTAAGAGGAGAGACAAAGCAGATGATACGGGTCATACTCAATGGTAAAAAGGCACTGGATGAGGCATTTCGCGATGCCGTGATGCAGCTAAGGAGTGAAGGGGTGCAAATCGGTGTGCGTGTGACGTGGGAGTATGGCGATGCCATACGCTTTGTTGAAGAGGCGAGCCGTGAAGGGGTTGAAAGAGTAGTCATAGCAGGAGGAGATGGTTCTGTCAACGAAGCAGTCAATGGATTGATGCGTCTTCCCAAAGCGCAGCGTCCGAAACTGGCGATACTCCCTATGGGAACCGCCAACGATTTTGCTACCGCATGTGCACTTCCCATCCTGCCGCTGGAAGCATTGCGGCTTGCAGTAGAGGGAGAGAGCTATGCAGTCGATGTAGTACAGGCAAATGAACGCTACTTTATCAACGTTGCCTCCAGCGGATTTGGTGCGCAGGTTGTGGCAGATACCCCGCCTTCTCTTAAAAACTTTCTTGGAGGTGGTGCCTATACACTTTCAGCGGTAATACGTGCACTCAACTATACCAGCCATGAGGGACGCTTGATTGCGGATGATCTTGACATTGAAGGAAAAACAATTGCCGGTGTGGTCTGTAACGGACGTCAGGCTGGCGGAGGGCAGATACTCGCTCCCAAAGCCTATATTGATGACGGACTGTTTGATATCGTTATTATTTTGGAATTTCCTATGACCGATCTTGGGGAGGTGATTGCTGAGATGCTTGACTATGAGCATTCAGGTATTTACGTGAAACGGTTTCAAAAACGGTGGGTGGAGTCTATCCCCAAGACAAAGAGTGCTGTCAATCTTGACGGAGAGCCCTACAGTGCCCAGAGAATACGCTTTGAAGTCCGGCACAAAGAGATAGAACTGATTCTTCCGACGGGGTGTCCGGTATTGAAAGATTCCGGTTTATAATCTAATTTCCAATATAATCTCTGCATTCAAATAAACCAATCCGTATGATACGGATAGAAAAGAGGATCTATGCCGGTAGAACAGATCAAACACGTTGTCGATTACGGAATTATCGGGTTTCTGCTTTTCCTGAGTTTCATTACCTTTGCTTTTGCCATTGAGCGTATCCTTTTTTACCGCAGTGTCAAGCTTGAGGAGTATACCCATGAGAAGGCACTTGAGCTTGACTTAGGGAAACATCTTTCCACCATCGCCTCCATTGGTGTCAATGCACCCTATATTGGACTGCTTGGTACGGTTTTAGCGATCATTCTGACGTTTTATATTATTGGTGACAATCAGGCTGATATCAATGCAGGAGAGATCATGAAACACCTTGCATTGGCGCTGAAGGCAACGGCTGCTGGACTGGTCGTTGCCATTCCTGCCACGGTGATCTACAATGCTTTGTTGTCAAAGGTTGACAAGCTCATCTCCCAGTGGGAGATCTTGCGTGACGAGGGGAAACTGCGCGGATGAGACGCGAACGCTTTGACAAGATGAATGTCGTCCCTTTCATCGATATTGTATTGGTGTTGCTTGTGATTGTACTGGCAACGGCAAGTTTTGTGCAGAACAAAACCATCAAGATAGACCTACCTGCTGCGAGCAGTAAAAAATCTGAAGAGAAAAAGAGTGTTGTCATCGCCATTGACAAAGAGGGGAAATATTTTTACAATAAATCCCCTGTCACCTTTGAAGTGCTAAAAACGAAACTGAATACGCTGCATCCTAAAAAAGATATTGTTTCGCTGCACACGGACAAGTTGACACCGTTTGACTATTTT
>JALTYW010000225.1 GCA_027046415.1 Sulfurovum sp. | reverse complement strand
GTGTATGTGTATTTTTTCTATGACACATGCTATAATGGCGCAAAAAAGAGGTATCATGAACCTGAAAGAGTGCATTGGACTTGGTGTTGCGGGGAATTTTGCACACCATCTTGAACAGGCAGGTGAGCTGAAAGATTTTGAAAATGTCGTGACCGAAGTACCGGAAGCACCAAAAGGCATTTTCCCGTTCTATCTTCCCGGCAGTGACGATTTTCTTGGTATCTACTCTATTGGTACAAAGAAGCTTCAACTGCCCTCTTATGAGGCAAATGCTCAGGTTGAGCCGGAGATTGCGGTGTTGTTTGACATCGTCTATGATGAGACGATGGCAGTAGCAGATATTATTGCCAAAAAGTTTACGACATTCAATGACTGTACCATCCGAAAAGAGGGAGCAAAGAAGATCTCCGAAAAGAAGTCATGGGGACCAGACTCCAAAGGGATCGGTGATAAGTGGATCGAGATAGACCGTTTTGAAGAGGGTGGTGTGATGGACAGCTACCATCTCTGCTCGTTTGTCAAACGTGACGGGGTAATGCACCCTTATGGTGTGGATGCACCACTGCTTGGTTACAGCTATTTTTATGAAAAGCTCAAACGGTGGCTTATAGAGAAGATGAATGAACAGAAGGATTTTGGACCGCTGGAGGATATTGCCATGCATCTAAAGAACTGTGGCTATCCAAAACAGGCACTCATCAGCATCGGTGCAACAGCCTATGCCGAATTTGGTGAATCAAATTATCTGCAAAGTGGTGATGAGGTGTATGTGATAGCGTATGATGCAAAAAGAGAGGAGGGGACGCTTGAACCCTCTCCAAGTAAAGTGATTCTGCACCAGAAGGTATTTTAATCAGCCGTTGAACTGTTGCTTGATCTCTGTGACAAATTCGGTAATGTCGTCATGGAGTGCCTGCAGATCCTCTTCATGCTCTACTTCATCCGCCAATATCTGCGATACGATGTCGTAGGTAACGATATCTTTGTTCCGGGTTGTTTCGGCAATTTGTGAATAGACGCTGATAGCACACTGTTCCCCTTTGATAGCATCTTCAAGGATATTGACTACATTGTAGGTTTCAGGTGCATCATAGCCGCAGTTGGTGTGTGTAAACCACGCTTCGGGATGCAGCAACGGGGTGCCGCCAAGCTGGAGTATTCTGTCAGCTACCATATTGGCATGCCGAAGTTCATCAGCCGCATGCTGGGTTAACTCGGCGATAGCAGCATCTTTCATAATACCTGTGATCACTTTGGCTTCAATAAAATACTGATAGTATGCCAGCCACTCATCTGCATATGCGCGGTTTAGCATGGTGATGATCTCATCGATCTCAATGCCGTGAATGATCGAATTTCCTTTGCGTGCCATGATAACTCCTTTAAGATAATGTTATATCATAAGATGACATAATCTATAGTATCGGAGTTTTACTTAAAGGAAAATAATTATTATCTAATTTTTAAACCAGCCTTTGATACGTTCGAAGGCAGACTCAAAAGTACTTTTGTGTGGACGGCTCTCTACGCCGTAGCTCTCTTGAAGCTTTTCGAGTAGTGCTTTTTGCTCCTCATTGACCTTCTTGGGAAGTACCATCTTGATCTGGGCAATGAGGCGTCCTTTACGTCCGCTGTGTACATCAGCGATCCCCTCCCCGTCAAAGACAAACTGCTCGCGGTCTTTGGTGCCCTGCTTGAGTTCGAGTTCAAGTTCTCCTTTGAGTGCAGGGATGGTAATGGTCTCTCCGAGGATTGCCTGGGTAAAGAAGACCGGTACTTCAATATAGACATCGTTCCCGTTACGGACAAAATGTTCATCTTCCTCGACATAGAAGACAAGGTAGAGATCACCGCGCTGTCCGTTCTTGGCTTCGTTACCGTAGCCTTGTGCACGAAGTCTGTTGCCGCTGTCGACCCCTGCCGGAATCTTAATGGTGACAGTGTCTTCTTTGGTCTCATACCCTTTGCCATGACAGGTAGGGCATTTTTGCTCTATCTTTTTGCCCATGCCATGACATTTTGGACACTCCTGTGTAAAGGTCATGAAGCCCTGACGCATCATGATCTGCCCCTGACCGCCACAGTAGTCACAGGTACTTAGCTTGCCGTCCTTTGCTCCTGTACCGTCACAGTCACGGCAGTAGGTTTTATAGGTAATGTCAATCTTCTTTTCACAGCCAAAGACCGCTTCGTTGAATTTTAGAGGAAGCTCCATTTCAAGGTCGAGTGCATACTTTTGACTCGGATCGCGTCTACTGCGTCCGAATCCTCCGCCAAATCCGCCACCGCCTCCGAACATGGAGTTGAAGATATCCATAATGTCATCCATACTCGCATTGCCAAACCCGCCACCGGCTCCCTGACCCTGAAGCCCTTCTTTACCGTATCGGTCATAGATAGCGCGTTTCTCATCGTCACTGAGCACCTGATAGGCTTCATTGATCAGTTTGAACTTCTCTTCAGCTTCCTTGTCGTCAGGGTTTCTGTCCGGATGGTACTTCAGTGCCAGTTTCCGGTAGGCTTTTTTCAGTTCGGCTCCGGTGCAGTCCCTGCTAACCTCAAGTATTTCATAGTAGTCCATTTCCGTCATTGCCGTGCTCCTGTTTCATTAACAAAATATTGGGCGAATTCTACCATAATTTCGTTATAATGGCGAATTAAAAAAAGGTGGGTAATCATGGTCGTACACATTGTACTTTTCAAGTTCAAAGAAGAACATAAACAGGCTAACATGATACAGGCAAAGCAGATGCTTGAAAACCTGATGGGAGTGGTGCCGTCACTGCGCAGCATTGATGTGGGGCTCAATTTCTCAAAAGAAGAACGTGCGATGGATCTGAGTATCATCACGACATTTGAGGGCAAAGAGGGGCTGGAAGCCTATGCTGTTCATCCTGAGCACCTTAAGGTGGTTGAGTTCATTAAAGAGGTGGTTGAGTACTCCAAAGTAGTGGACTATGAAAAGCACGATGTGCTTTAGTGAGGAGTGAAGAGTGAAGAGTGAAGAGTGTTGGTATGCTTTTCTTCGAAAAGCTTTTATTTTAAATAAAAGATCATTATTGCCGCTATACGGTAATTGAGTATGAAACAACATAAAATAGAAGCCTTTGAAAACCTTGTGGAAGCATTTGGATCACTTCCTTCCATAGGCAAAAAGACAGCTGTTCGGCTTGCCTATCATGCTGTGATGGAAAACGGGTTTGGAGCACTCAAGCTTGCTCATGCCATCGAACATGCGGTGGGGAGCATCCAAAAGTGCAGCAAGTGCCACAATATGAGTGAGGATGAGCTGTGCAGTATCTGTTCCGATCCTTACCGTGATACCTCCAAGCTCTGCATCGTACAGAGTGCCAAAGATATCTTGACCATTGAAGAGAGCGGACAGTTTGACGGGGTATATTATGTCGTTTCAGAGATTCAGGATTTGGATGAGTCACATCTTTTCTATGCTGTTGAAGGGGTGGAGGAGATTATCTTTGCTTTTCCGCCAAGTATCGCGACAGACACAATGATCCTTTATATTGAGGACAAACTCTCCGGATTGCCTTTGACATTTACAAAGATCGCACAGGGTGTACCTACGGGGGTAGAGCTTGAAAATATTGACATTATGTCACTGTCTCGTGCGCTTGAGGCGAGGGTGAAGGTTTAGAAGATACTAACTGTGCTCATTGATATAGTTTTGTACGAAATCTCTTACCTCTTTGTAGACAAACGAGTCTTTGTATCCGTCTATTTTCCCTCCACTCGCATTGGGGTGTCCACCCCCGTTTCCGATCTGGGCAGCCATTTGTGAGACATCGATTTTGTTGTTACTGCGCAGTGAAAAGTTGCCTCTGAAGTTGACATCCATGTAGAAGTCATAGTCGGGGTTGTTGACAAGGAATGTGTTGCCGATGATAGAGGTGTTACCAACGTTGTAGCCGAGGATACCTTTGTACTCTTTGTAGTGAATAGTCAGGCGCTGTTTCTCCTTGGTAAGGAGGTCGGTAACATAGTAGGCGACAAGATTATCTTTGGTGTTGTTTGCCCCTTTGTTGAAGAAGGCTTTTTTGATCTGGTGCAGGTCATCATCAAGTACGATAGGGGCATCATGCTTATCGATACGTGCTTTTGCCGCTTCGATCATGGCAAGCTTGAATGCTCTGTCTTCGTTAGGAAAGAGAATACGGTTGATCTCCCGTGCACCGGAGATCATACCCAGCATCACTTTCCCATACTCAAAGTATGGGTCTTGGTCTTTCCAGATGTCGATGGCATTGATCGCTTTGACAATGTCTGCATATTCGTTATTTGCATCGAAGTTGTAATGCTGCTGCAGCCAGTCGTAGGTGATGAGTGTAGCACAGCGGGAGGTGTCGAGCGTGTACCATGCAAAGCGCTCTGCAGCATTGGCTCCTGTAGCGTGGTGGTCAAGAAGCTGCAGTTTTGCACCGATGCGGACAGCCTCTTTCTCAATCCAGTTTCCCTCTTTTGTGGTCAGGTTCAAATCGGTAATCAGGATAAGGTGTTGGGTATCATTTCCATGCAGAAAAATGTCTTGTTCTATCTGTCCGATCATCTCTTCAAGACGTGCTGTTACTTCAGGACCGTAGTTGGCATTGTAGCATGCAACATGGTCAAAACATTTGGTAGTAAGGTACTGGCATCCGTAGCCGTCAAGATCAATGTGGGAGAGGTGGTAAATATGTTGCTGTTTCATCAGAGAATATCACTTAGCATCAGACCGTTGAGAAAGTCGTCTATTCTGGTTTGGAAATTGGCAAGGAAAGGAGAGATAGCACAGCTTCCAATCGCACCATTTGGACAGGTGTTCATATAGCTTGTGCAGTCGAAGACAGCAGGCGCTTTGCCTTCTGCAGCCAGAATAATACTGTGTACGGTAATGTCGTGTATATCTTTTGCAAGGACGAAACCGCCATGTGCACCTTTTCTGGACTCCAAGATACCCTCTTTTGCCAGACTTTGAAGGATTTTGGCCAAAAAACTTTTAGGAATACTCAGTTCATTTGCGAGCTGTTCTGCACCGATGGGTTTGTCTGATTTGCGAATGGTATCCAGAGATAGCAGAGCATATTCGCTTGCACGTGTCAATAACATAGTTGGTACACCTTTGTATTAATTAGGAGTATTTTACTCTACAATATATTATAGTAAGGTTTGGAGGGGGAAGAATATTCTAAAAAACATTTAAGTGCAATTAGTATTAGAGGTGCCCTTAAGTCCAAAGCAAGCTAAATGTGGTAAAATACCGGACTCATTTTTCTAAGTGAGAATTCACTATACCAATCAGGAGGTCATTATGGCTTTGGATCAGGCGAAAAAAGCAGAAATTATTGCTAAATACGCAAGAGGCGAAAACGATACAGGTTCAACAGAAGTACAGGTTGCTCTGCTTACAGAGAGAATCAAGTACTTGACGGAGCACCTTAAAACAAACAAGAAAGACCACTCTTCAAGACTTGGTCTGCTTAAACTTGTCGGTCAAAGAAGAAGACTGATGAGATATCTTAAAAAAGTGGACATCGAAAGATGGCACACAATTAAAGATGCACTCGGCATCCGTAACTAATTTTCTTCTAATAAGACGTTGAGCACTTTGTGCTTGACGTTCTGCGCACTATATTTCCTTTACTTTTTTCTATCTATACTTAATTTATGACACTAAAATAAGAACTCCTATGCCTATAGGTTACTGAACACATCTGTACAGTAATAGGATTCTTTTTAATAAAGTTTAGTCATTAACACTAAACTTTATTTAATAAAATATATCACTATGACTTGACAAATTATCACTCAATGTTGTATAATACCTGCAATGCATTTGGAGACGGGTGCAAAGTTTTAGGAAAAAAGGAGGTCTGTATGGGCAAAGAGACAGAAAAAGATCTTGAACAGACTCAAAATGAAGAGACGGTCGAGGAGACTGAAACTTCCGAAGCTGAAGAAGGCAGTGAAATGAGTGAGCTTGAAGCTGCAAAAGCGGAAGCGGCTGAGTACAAAGACAAGTATATCAGAGCGCATGCCGATTTTGAAAATGCCAAGAAGCGTCTGGAGAAAGATAAAGCCAATGCTGTTGCCTATGCAAACGAGAGTTTTGCAAAGGATATTCTGGCAGTGATCGACTCTTTCGAACAGGCGCTTGCATCCATCGAGGGTGCCAGTGAAGAGAACAGCGGTGAAGTGCTTGAAAAGATGAAAGAGGGTGTCAAGCTGACCTATGAGCAGCTTAAAAAGGTGCTTGAGAAAAACCACATTAAAGAGATCGTGTGTGATAAAGACTTCGACCCTGAAGTCCATCAGGCGATCATGCAGGTTGAGAGTGATGAACATGAGAGCGGTGACATTGTACAGGTGATGCAAAAAGGCTACACCATCAAAGACCGCGTCCTCAGACCGGCAATGGTGAGCACCTGCAAATAATGTAGAGTGTGTAACCACGCACCGTTATATGTAAAAATGAAAAAATATCTTAAATGCAACCAAAGTTGCATCGATAGAGACCAAAGATTGAGTACAATACACTCAGATAAAAGAAAATATAACCTAAAGGATGAGCAATGGGAAAAGTATTAGGAATTGACCTTGGAACAACAAACTCTGCAATGGCAGTGTATACAAACGGTGAAGCAGCGATTATCGCAAACAAAGAAGGAAAAAACACTACCCCTTCAGTCGTTGCGTTTACAGACAAAGGAGAAGTGCTTGTAGGGGAACCTGCAAAAAGACAGGCAGTCACCAACCCTGAAAAGACCATCTACTCCATTAAGAGAATCATGGGGTTGATGTGTAACGAAGACAAAGCGGCAGAAGCCAAAGAGAGACTTCCGTACCACATCATCGACAGAAACGGTGCCTGTGCGATCGAAGTATCGGGTAAAACCTATACACCGCAGGAGATCTCTGCAAAAGTACTGATGAAGATGAAAGAGGATGCAGAAGCGTATCTTGGTGAGACAGTCACGGATGCGGTTATTACCGTACCTGCATACTTCAACGATGCACAGCGTAAAGCAACCAAAGAGGCAGGAACGATTGCAGGATTGAATGTCCTTCGTATCATCAACGAGCCTACCTCTGCGGCACTGGCGTACGGACTGGATAAAAAAGATGCAGAGCAGATCGTAGTCTATGACCTTGGTGGTGGTACCTTTGACGTTACTGCACTTGAAACAGGTGACGGTGTTGTTGAAGTACTGGCAACCGGTGGGGATGCATTCCTCGGTGGGGATGACTTCGACAACCGTATCATTGACTATGTGGCAGAAGAGTTTAAAGCCGAAACCGGCATCGATGTCAAAGCGGATGTGATGGCACTTCAGCGTGTCAAAGATGCGGCAGAGACAGCGAAAAAAGAGCTCTCTTCTGCAACTGAGACAGAGATCAACCTGCCGTTCATTACTGCAGATGCAAGTGGACCAAAACACCTGGTAACCAAAATTACCAGAGCGAAGTTCGAGTCACTGATTGCTGACTTGGTTGAGAGCACCATCACAACCATAGAATCTGTACTGAAAGATGCAGGTTTGAGCAAAAACGATGTCAAAGAGGTCGTTATGGTTGGTGGATCTACCCGTGTGCCTCTGGTACAGGAGAAGGTCAAGGCTTACTTCAACAAAGAGCTGAACAAGTCAGTGAACCCTGATGAGGTTGTTGCGATCGGTGCAGCGATTCAGGGTGGTGTTCTTGCCGGAGATGTCAAAGATGTCCTCCTGCTGGATGTTACACCGCTTAGCCTCGGTATCGAGACACTCGGCGGTGTGATGACAAAAGTGATTGAAAAAGGAACTACCATTCCTGCGAAGAAATCACAGATCTTCTCAACAGCGGAAGACAACCAGCCTGCGGTAAGCATTCATGTACTGCAGGGTGAGCGTGAGTTTGCCAAAGACAACAAATCTCTTGGAATGTTCGAGCTTCAGGGTATCCCACCAGCACCAAGAGGTGTGCCTCAAATCGAGGTAACCTTTGACATTGATGCCAACGGTATCCTGACAGTATCTGCGGTTGACAAAGGTACAGGTAAATCTCAGGAGATCAAGATCACCGGTTCGTCAGGACTGAGCGAAGAAGAGATCGAGAAGATGGTACAGGATGCAGAAGCGCACAAAGCCGAAGATGAAAAGCGTAAAGCAGTCGTCGAAGCGAAAAACCAGGCGGATGCACTGATCCATCAGACAAGAAAGTCGCTTGACGAGCTTGGTGACAGTTTCGATGCAGGCGAAAAAGCGAACATCGAAGCGGCTATCGCAGACCTTGAGACAGTACTTAAAGATGACAATGCAACCAAAGAGCAGATCGATGAGAAGGTCAAAGCGCTGACTGAGAAGTCACACAAACTGGCTGAAGCGGTCTACGCCAAAGAGCAGGGCGGACAGCAAGGTGCAGCAGGCGGTGATGCAGGCAAGAAAGCAGACGATGACGACGTCATCGACGCAGAGGTTGAGTAAACCTTTGTAACAATGCGACCAGTCGCATGGGCACTCCACCCATTTACGTTATATTACTTCCTCCAAAGCCCGGCTTCCCGAAAGGGAGGTCGGGCTTTTTTTATGTCTTTTCCCCCCCCAGTAACAGAATAATGTGTGAAAGTATTTCAGAAAGATAGAAGGTATGCAAACGGAAGCCCACAGGCATTCATATTGCATGTTTAGAAGTCAAAGGGCTGGAAGACCATCACCCAGAAGTTTACCCCCTCATCTCCGACTGCAATATCAACACGTACAGGTACTTGTGCTGCCATGGCACGGATACCGATACCCACATCATATTTCATATCGGAGAGGAGATCCAGATTGTAGGTATCGTTGACACGGCCGGCTTCCACAAAACCAACAACTTGAAG
>JALTYW010000224.1 GCA_027046415.1 Sulfurovum sp. | reverse complement strand
ATAGTTACCTTATCCATCAAACAGACTCCTTCATTCATTATATGTTTTTTTCGAAAGTCTACACCATTCTCTCTTTAAAAACTTGTATTGTTCCTCTTATGACTCCCCCGACTCATCCTCGCCAGAGAGTCCGGTACGGCGTCTTTGCTCCATATGAGCACTTAGACGTTCACCCGTCTCAAGCTTCATCAAAAGTCTAGCATTGTTTACACGAAGTTTATTGTTTTCATCCTGTAATGCCTCCAGATGCTCCTTCAAAACAGCATGTTCACCCTGAAGCGATATATACATCTGCTGTGTCTGTTCCAATTTTCCTTCTACTTGAGCCAGACTGCTTTGTGTACGAGCCAATTCTTTCTGTGTCTGAAGCAGTACATCGTGTGTTTCTGAAAGACGTTCCTTCGTTTCATCAAATTGCCTCAAAAGTTGTGCCTGTTGTGCATTATCCATCTGATAACGCTGCAACTCGTATTCAAGTTCACCTATGCGTTTTTGTTTCTCTTTATTGTCTATTGCAGTATTGATAAACCGGTCTTTGTAGGTCTTGACACGCATCGTCGCAATAATCACTACCAGTACGACAAAAAGGATGACAACAATACCAACCGCTGCACTCAGCATCAGGATGGGATCATTGCTGATCTTCTCTATAAGCTCATTCATCCATTACCCTCGTATCACATCGTAGTTTGCAGGATAGTTACACTGCATCTGTTCTTTGGGAAGATACGCTTTTCCATAATGCATCCGAGAAAAGAGAATCTGAACCTTGTTATCCAAATCATCATAGTAGGCAACACTCTGAAGTCTGCCTTTCTTATCGACTGCAATCGTATACTGTCTGCCGTTATATGTCGTGACATATATACTTGGTTTATATGGTACTGCCTGCTGTACAATATGTGCCAAATCAAATCCCTTCTCAATACGATATGCCGAAACCTGTTCAAGGTCATGATCGACAACTAGCACCTCTTTTCCGTTTGTACAGACCTCTTTACGTGTTGGTTTTAGATATAACCACTTTAAGTGTCTACCGTTTGAAAAACGTACCTCTCCGCTATAACGGATCACCTTATTTTTGGGGTTAGTCACTGTTTGAGAAAAAGCCGCTTCAAAATGCTCTGGCAAAGAAATGCCTCCTGCCTGTAAAACAGTGAAGAGAACAGCTAAAAACAGCATCTTTTTCATCTTATTTTCCTTTCGGCTTCCTAATGATAATATACCTTATTTGGACTTGTATCAGGTTGAGAAATTCTCACACAAAAATGTGTATTGGTCGTGAAATAACAAAGGGAGGAAGCATAACGGAGTATTAATCACTTTTTAGGTAGAATAATCGCACTTTAATATTAGGCAAGCAAAGAATGATCAAAACTCTGTTTCAAAAAGTTATCGGTACACAAAATGACAGAATTGTAAAAAACTACATGAAAAAGGTGCAGAAGATCAATGCACTGGAGAGCACCTATGAGCCTATGAGTGACGAAGCGCTTATTGAGGCGTTCAACACACTCAGAGAAAGTGTCAAAAGCGGCGAGAAAAGTCTCGATGACGTTCTCTATGACTCCTTTGCCATCACCCGTGAAGCGAGTAAGCGTGTGCTGGGGATGAGACACTACGATGTCCAGATGGTCGGGGGTATGGTGCTGCATGACGGCAACATCGCCGAGATGAAAACAGGGGAAGGAAAGACCCTTGTCGCCACCCTTGCGGTCGTACTCAATGCAATGACAGGCAAAGGTGTGCATGTCGTTACCGTCAACGACTACCTTGCCAAGCGTGACTCCGAAGAGATGGGTGTGCTTTACAAATTCCTCGGCTACAGTGTCGGATGTATCACTTCCGACATCGATGATGAGTTCGCACGGAAAGCGCAGTATGATGCGGACATTACCTACGGTACCAACAACGAGTACGGCTTTGACTACCTGCGTGACAACATGAAGGTACGTCTCGAAGAGAAGGTACAGCGCGAGCACAACTATGCCATTGTCGATGAAGTTGACTCCATCCTTATCGATGAAGCCAGAACCCCACTCATCATCTCCGGTCCGGCACAGCGTGACCACAACCACTATGCCAAAGCCAATGAGATTGCCAAACAGATGATCAAAGGCGAAGAGCTGCCTGCCAAACCGGGTGAAGACAAGCAGATGACCGGAGATTTCGTAGTAGATGAGAAGAACCGTACCATCATCATGACCGAACAGGGGCTTCAAAAAGCACAGGATCTCTTTGAGGTCGACAACCTCTACTCTCTGGAGAATGCTGCCCTTTCACACCACTTAGACCAGGCACTCAAAGCACACTACCTCTTTGAAAAAGATGTTGACTATGTCGTGCAGGATGGTGAGATCATCATCGTTGACGAGTTTACCGGAAGGCTCAGTGAGGGACGCCGCTACTCTGAGGGGCTGCACCAGGCACTCGAAGCCAAAGAGGGCGTACAGATTCAGGAGGAGTCTCAGACACTTGCCGAAATCACCTACCAGAACTACTTCAGACTCTACGACAAACTTGCCGGTATGACCGGTACGGCACAGACTGAAGCGACGGAGTTCGCACAGATCTACGGTCTGGAT
The DNA here is from genome assembly GCA_027046415.1 of Sulfurovum sp. Lineage (GTDB taxonomy): Bacteria > Campylobacterota > Campylobacteria > Campylobacterales > Sulfurovaceae > Sulfurovum. The sequence goes on along the minus strand of JALTYW010000224.1, from coordinate 6,284 downwards.
GTCATCTCTATCCCGACCAATGTCCCTGTACGGCGTATCGACAAAAATGACCTCATCTACAATACCGAAAGAGAAAAACTCGACGCTGTCGTACGCAAGGTCAAAGAGTATCATGAAAAGGGTCAACCTGTCCTCATCGGTACTGCATCTATCGAAAAATCAGAAATGATCCACGAACGTCTCAAAAAAGAGAAGATCCCGCACAATGTCCTCAACGCCAAAAACCACTTCCAAGAAGCGGAAATCATCAAAAATGCAGGACAGAAAGGTGCTGTCACCGTTGCAACCAACATGGCAGGGCGTGGGGTTGACATCAAGATAGATGACGAAGTACGTGAACTTGGCGGTCTGGCGATTTTAGGTACAGAACGTCACGAATCACGCCGTATCGACAACCAGCTACGCGGACGTTCTGGACGTCAGGGAGATCCGGGTGAGAGCCAGTTCTTCCTCAGCCTCGATGACAACCTGCTGCGAATATTTGGCGGTGAGAAGATCAGGAACATCATGAACCGTCTCGGTGTCGAAGAGGGAGAGTACATCGACTCCAAGATCGTCACACGTTCGGTTGAAAAAGCGCAGAAGAAAGTGGAAAACCAGCACTACGAAGCACGTAAGCACATTCTTGAATACGATGATGTCGCCAACCACCAGAGAAAGGTCATCTACACCTTTAGAAACCAGTTGCTTGACCCAGAGTTCGATATTGGTGCGAAGATCAAAGAGAACCGTGAAGAGTACATCCATCACCTGCTCGAAGAGGCAGAGATCATTGAGGGCATGCCACGCGAGGACTACGACCTCGACAAGCTTACCGCACTCATCAGAGAAGAGCTGCTTATCGATATCCCTTCTGAGGAATTCAAAGAGAAAGAGGCATCCGAGATCGCCGATATGATACGCGCCATGATGGAGCATATCTACGAAGAGAAGATGAGCGTGCTCGACCCTGAACAGCGCAAAGAGATCGAGCGCATCATCTACCTTCAGGTACTCGACCCGCAGTGGCGTGACCACCTTTATGAGATGGATGTGCTCAAGACCGGTATCGGACTGCGAGGATACAACCAGAAAGATCCGCTGACAGAGTACAAACAGGACAGCTACAAGCTCTTTACCGACCTCGTGCAGCGTATCAAATACGAAGCGGTCAAAACCCTGCATCTGGTACAGTTTGACTTCAGCTCTCCAGAAGAGGAAGAGGCAGCAGTAGAACAGATCAGAGAAGAGCTTGAAAGTGAAACGGCCGATGCGGTACTCAATCAGTCTTTTGAAGAAGGAACTATTGCCGAAGACAGCAGTAAACTTCAGCCGGTAACCGGAACGAAAAAACCGAAGCGTAATGACCCTTGTCCTTGCGGCTCAGGTAAAAAATACAAAAACTGCTGCGGACAGAGCGGGCCTAAAAAAGGCATCCTCGCCTAAAATGACCCCCACATCCTCCTCCAGTCAAAACTTTGCAAGGCGGATCATCCGCCACTATCTCAAATACGACAAAGAGAACCCATTCATTTTTATCTCTGCCATGCTCGCCTTTGGCGGGATCGCCGCGGGGGTAATGGTACTGATGATCGCCATGGGAATCATGAACGGAACGCAAAAAGAGTTTAAAAAACGCCTTTTTGTGATGAACTATCCGCTTACAGTCCTGCCGATGCGGGAAGGTGCCGTCAATGACAATCTTCTCAAAACACTTCATCAACACTATCCCAAACTGAAATTCAGCCCATACTACTCAACACAGGTGATCACCAGAAATGCCGGTGCCGTCCAGGGATCACTGCTTTACGGTGTCGATTTTGCCAAAGAGAGTGCCCTCAATCCCGTCTTTAAAGAGGCAGCAGCCAAAAGCAGCAGCAAAAGCAAATTTAAAGCGATCATCGGGGATGCCCTCTCTTTTGAGATGGACGCCCCCAAAGGGCACAAAGTGACACTCTATTTCTCCGAACAGCAGGCGATCGGATTTGGCACTATGCCGCTACAAAAACGTTTTATAGTTGACGGCACATTCCATTCAGGGCTCAAAGCCTATGACAAAGCAATCATCTACACAACGCTTGAAGCCTTTGAAAAACTACTTAAACGCAAACGCCAAAGCTATGACGGTCTGCATATCTATACAGAAGACCCCAGAGGCATGATTGACAAAATACGAAGAAAACTTCCTGAGAATACCATCATAGAAGGGTGGTGGCAACAAAACGGCAACTTCTTCGCTGCCATGCAGATGGAGAAAAAAGCACTTTTTCTCGTGCTGCTGCTGATCATTCTTGTCGCATCACTCAACATCGTCTCTTCACTGCTGATGACCGTCATGAGCCGCAGAAGTGAAATTGCGCTTATGCGTACCCTCGGTGCCACACAAAAAGAGATAAAAGCCATTTTTTTCAAACTGGGAGTGGTGATTGGCGCAGCAGGTATCATTGCAGGCACACTGCTTGGAGGCTTTGGTATCTGGCTGCTCAAAACCTTCGATATCATCTCTGTTCCGGAAGATGTCTACGGTACATCACGGCTTCCGGTTGACCTGACCGTGAGCGATTTTGGACTGATCATCCTCGGTACAGCCGTGATCATTCTGCTTTCCGCACGCTACCCAGCTAAAAAAGCTGCCCAGACGGACCCTTTAAAGGTACTGAGGAACGAGTAGCCACACTCTTTTTTTCACTCAGTACAGACGTCTGCTTTAGACTTGTCTTGCGCTTCTTCTCTTTTGTATTTTGTGTAGGTTCCGGTTTTTGACGACTGTCCGGTATATCCGGTGCCTTTTGTTTAGGGATACTCATATGCGCCGGGGCATTGATCGTCCGCTTCAGTATCTCCAGAGGAAGTGTCAAAATATCTTTGGCAACGGATGTACTGACCTTTGGATCATCCAGTGTTCCTCCTATTTTCAATCCTACCGTCATACTGTTGTCATCCCCCATCAAAATATACCCAAGCAGCGGAATCTTCCCTACCACTTTTCCAAATTCCCGTACGGTCTGGATCGCTAGGTCTACATCGACTTTTTTGGTACCGGTAAGCCAGACTGTACCTTTGCCTACCACTGTAGCAGTATTCCCCTTGAGATAGACTGACTCAAACACAATCTTCTCCGGCGTCATGGTGTAATCTATAATCCCCTCTTCAATCTTAAATCCCTGAGAAGAGAAACCGGGCCTGTTCAATGTCGCCAACGCAGGAAGAGTATTGATAAATGCCAACGTATTGCTGTAGGCTTTGAAATCACTCAATATACCCCCTTCTATGATGATTCTGCCCTTCATACGTTTTGAGGGATCTCCCTCTTTTTTAAGCGAATAGCGTCCTCCCTTGAGCCCTGTAAAATTGATAAGCGGATGCAGCATCTTGTCTTTGATGCGGAGAGCCTGCATAAAAAAGATATTCCCTTTTTTGGTAAACTTTACCACATCACCGTCTTTGATACCGATTGCCTTGATATCTCCATTTGGTTTCACTTCGATATCATAACTGTCTGTCACCAGCCTGTACTTGTTGTACCTCAACTCACTGTTTTTACCTATAATGACGATCTTTTTCTTGCCAAAAGCACTTTTTGGACTACGCTTTCTGGCACTTTTCTGTTCCTGAATAAAACGCTTTAGGTCAATATTGATATCATGGAGTTTGACAAGCGATTTTTTAGAATCGAAGTGAAGACGTTTACCAAATGCTTCAAATACCAATACTTCCTTTTTTATATCTATTTCTCCACTGACAGGAATATAGGTATAGCATGCATTCTGCTTCTCATAAAAGAAACAAAGATCTTTTTTAAATTTTCCGGTAAAGCGAAACGTTTCAAGATCATCCGTAACAATATCAAGGCTCCCGCCACTGATCCCAAGATAGTTACTAGTCAGATAGGGGATGATCTTTTCAAGGTCCTCCAGTGTGATAGCTACATGCTGTTTAGACTTGATAACCTTGGTCTGTAGTGTTGGGAAAAGGAGTTTGATACCATGATCATATGCAAGTTTCACAGGTACTCTTTGGTCTTTCATCACCATAGCTGGTGCATCTCTCTTGCCAAGCGCTGCTCTTTTCACATCCAGTATCAGGTCGGCTTGTTTTGCATCAATATCCAACTGCCCGTTGACTTCACCTCTAAACCACTGTTCTGCAATTTTGATGTGGCGTAAAATAGCCTTTTTTTGCGATACATATACCTCTCCACCCTTGGTATAGAGAGGGAAACCGGCAATAGATGCCTGCCCCTTTCCCAATACCACATCCACTGTCGCTTTGATCTTCTTTTTGCCTTTGATGAGCGGTATCTTCAGTGTTACAACTGCTTTGTCATCTGTACCTGAATGCCACAGCGGAATGTAGAGCCCATAAGCTTTGAGAATGTTGTGTACCTCCATATCCAGTGGTGTCTGTGCATGCAGGTCAAGGGTAAGTACTGGAGTCTGTGGACCAACAATATGCTTGATAGTCACAGTACTTCCCTCTACACTGCGTCCCTTATAGTCCGCACCCTTCAATGCAAAATAGAGATTACCCTTTTCGTAGGTCAAAGTCATCTCTTTAGCATGTACCGGCGATACCTTCTCATTAAAGGTGATGTTAACATCTTTTAGGCGGGCTTTGCCTTTCAACGCTGCAATCCCCAATTTCAGTCCCTCTTTGCCTATGGGTACCTTCCCCTTCAAATAGACAAGCCTGTATTTCTTTGCCCGTACCTTGTCTATGATCCAGCTTTCAATAGACTTTGGCATACCGATACGTTGAATCAAAGGACGCAGGTTGCCAAAAGATTTTGAGTTAAGCGCATAGACAAGCGTATTGCTCTGTTTGAGTGCCCTGAAGTTGCCTTTGATCCCAAATGTCTCGAACCTGCCGCCGGTTTCCAGTACGTGCGTTTTCAGATCGTAGCTTAGTTTCCCCGAAAGTGTCGTCTCGTATCCTTTGATATTCAATACTGAAACACCTGCAACAAGCTTGTTTCCTTTACGCTCAATGTTCCCGGCAACCTCATAGTCGTCACTGGTAATATAGAGTACATCATCCGCATAAAAGACGCTAAAATGGTTATTTTGGAAATCGACTTTCTCAAGATAAATCGAGTCAAAATAGGTCAAAAGGTTTTTGATACGGTCAAAGGTTTTGTCCACATTCTTAAAAGAGGGCTTTGCCTTGCTTTTGGGGATGATGACATGTTTGGCATTGAGGGTGAGCTTTTTATCGAGTTTGATGTATAATCCGTCTATCTCGTAGCTGCCGAATGTCAGTTTCTCGAATGTGATACCGTGTATCAGCCAGAAGAATCCCGTTGCAAGAAGGACAATGAGTACAATGAAGAAATCACGCACTGTCACATGGAGCACATGGATGGTATGGGCAGAGAACATTGCCGTGGTTTTGATCATCTCACTTGCCTTTTACATCACCCTGCCCGTCAAGACGACACAGACACTCTATATCCCGCAGGGGTCGATTGGAAGTATTATATCACACCTGCATAAAAAAGGGTACGACCTCTCCGTCATCGACCGATATCTGCTCCAGCTGATGGGACAGCCACAGCAGGGATGGATCTACATCGGCAAAACCAACCAGATCAACCGCATCGACTTCCTGCACAAACTTACCAGTGCCAAAGCGGTCATTCACAAAGTCACACTCATTCCCGGAGAAACCAGCGAAATATTTTTTGAAAATCTTGCAAAAAAACTGAAACTCGACAAAGCAAAACTGATACACTACTACAAAACACTCTCTCCCTACCCTGAAGCAGGCATTTATGCCGATACCTACTATGTACCTGCGGGCATCAGAGAGAAACATCTTATCTACTTTCTTGTCAGAGAATCGGAGAAGAAGTACAAGCACCTCTCAGAGAAACTCTACGGAAACTACGATTCAAAACAGTGGCAAAAGATACTGACCATAGCATCGATCATCCAGAAAGAAGCAGCCAATACACAAGAGATGCCAGTTATTTCATCGGTCATATACAACCGCCTGCACAAAGGAATGCGGCTACAGATGGACGGTACACTCAACTACGGCAAATACTCCCACATCAAAGTCACACCTGAACGCATCAGAGATGACAACAGCACCTTCAATACCTACAAACACAAAGGCTTACCCGCCTCTCCTATCGGTGCAGTATCACTCGATGCCGTAAAAGCGGCAGTCAAACCGGCACAGACTAAATATCTCTATTTTATGAAAAATGCAAACGGTACACATGACTTCAGCAAAACATTCCACTCACACCGAAAAAATATACAAAAGGCAAAACATACACAATAATTCACACTTTTAAGAAG
>JALTYW010000223.1 GCA_027046415.1 Sulfurovum sp. | reverse complement strand
GTAAAGAGCAGCGGTGCTGTCTCACCGATGATACGTGCAAATGAGAGCAGTACGCCCGTCATGATCCCCACTTTTGCCGCACGAATGACGACTTGCAGGATGATCTTGTGCTTACTGCCGCCAAGGGCGATACCCGCTTCACGCAGCTCTTGGGGTACCAATGCCAACATGTTATCGGTTGTGGAGATGATAATAGGCACCATCATGATCGCCAATGCTACAGCCCCTGCCCAGCCGTTGTAACTCCCGACCGGATCGACCATAATGGCATAGACAAAGACACCAATGACAATAGAGGGCGCAGACATCATCACATCACTTAGATTGCGAATGACCATTGAAAGCTTGCTGCCGTAACCATACTCACGCAGATAGATACCCGCCATCATACCGACAGGTACAGCGATGAGTGTCGCAAGCAGTGCCATGGTAAACTGCCCTACCAACAGGTTTCTGATGCCACCTTCGACAAGGTCTTTACTAAAGGTTGTCCAGTGAATACTCGTAATGCCTTTGTAACTGAGTGTTGCCAAGATCCAAAACAAAAACCCGATTCCGATCATCGCAGAAAGGGTGGAGAGTATCAAGATCACTTTATTTAAAATCAGTCTGTTCATCATCCTCTCCTATCTGCTTTTTCTACCCAGAAAGTAGAACTTCGCCAGTGAAATAATAATAAAACTTACCACAAACAAGATCAATGCCAGATAATACATACTGCTTAGCTCCAGATCTTCCGCTTCGGCAAAGTTGTTTGCCAGCAGTACCGGTATGGAGGTGGTTGGATCGGTCACTTTGTGTACCGTACTCATGACTGAACCTATGAGGAAGGCAACTGCCATCGTCTCACCCAGTGCCCTTCCCAGTGCAAGGATGATAGAACCGATGATCCCCCCTTTGGCATAGGGCATAATGACATCTTTGATCACCTCAAACTTGGTCGCCCCCATGGCATAGGCAGACTCTTTGAGAACCGCCGGAGTGGTGTTCATGGAATCACGGGTAATGGCTGCCATAAACGGGATGATCATGATTGCCAGTACGATACCCGCTGTCAACAGTCCCACACCGTTTCCGCCAAAGACCTTCTGAACGATCGGCGCAAAGTAGAAAAGCCCCCACATCCCGTAAATAATACTCGGAATAGCTGCAAGCAGTTCAATGGCTATGGAGACGGGTTTGGAGACCTTCTCAGAAGCGATCTCTGTAAGAAAAATGGCGATCCCCATCGCAAGCGGTGTTGCGATCAGCATGGCAATCAACGTACTAAGCAGTGTCCCCATAATAGGGATAAACCCACCAAACACACCGCCTTCGTCATCTTCGCCCGGCTCCCACTGGTCTGTCCAGAGAAAATCTATGCCAAAGGTGTGCATGGCATCCTGTGCATAGTGAAACAGTACTGCAAAGATCCCAGTCAGCAGGAAAAACGTAAGTGTCGCAGAGAAGAAAGAGAAGTTACGAAAGAGTTTTCCGCCCATACCGTGCCTTTTTTGAAAATAAAATGCTTGGGGGATTTTACCATAAAGTGGTTACATTTTGGTAACCACTGTACATGCAACAAGATAACAATACAAAGGAAAAAACATGATACAGTGGTTACAAAAACCTCCTTCCGCGAAGCAGATGCGGAAGGAAAGAGCTTAATAAAGGGGAGGGATTACTTGATCCCTTTACTTTCCCAGTATTTTCTGATCTCATCTTTTGTAGAAGCAGGAAGCGGTACATACCCAAGGTCAGCAGCCGCTTTGTCTCCGTTTTTGTATGCCCAGTCAAAGAATGCTGTTACCCCTTTGTT
>JALTYW010000222.1 GCA_027046415.1 Sulfurovum sp. | reverse complement strand
AAATACGGGCAGCAGTTCTGGTCAACAGTGACGGCAATGTAGGACTCAGACTCGATGCCGAGTATGAAGCACTCATCACACAAAAGCTCATTTTGACACCCTCATTCGAAGCGGACTTTTACACCAAAGATGACCCCCAGATGCGTACTGGTTCCGGTCTCTCCTCCATTGATGTGGGGTTGAGACTCCGATATGAGTTTGTCAGAGAATTTGCACCCTACATCGGTGTTACATGGGAAAAGAATTTTGGCACTGCCAAAACCTATAATCCGGTGGATGAAACGTCACTGCTTGTCGGTATACGTTTTTGGTTCTGATATATCACGTATATTTTAGCAAAGATGCACACTCTATGCACACAAATACGGTAAAATCATAGGTATATATCCAAGAAAGGGACATATCTATGAGAACCGTTCTTCTTACCATCATTGCGGCGAGTCTGCTGCAAGCAGAAAATATTGACCAACTCATCACGCATGCACTCAAAACACACCCCTCTTTGCAGTCCATTCAGCACAGACTCTCTGCCATGGATGATCGAATCGCCAGAAGCGGCAACTGGAATGACCCTGAACTGATACTGAACATCAACGATATTCAGTTTGACCATCCGACCGACCGTACACTTGAACCCATGCAGTACCAGGCAATTAGCTTCAAACAGCGATTTCCGTGGTTTGGCAAAACATCGGCAAAAGAGCTGCTGACACGCAAACAAAAGCATCTTCTCATGAACTCCTACGACATGGCAAAGGTCAGACTGGCAGAAGAGATCAAAAAGACCGCTTACACTATTTTAGAGATCAAAGAGCGCCTTAAGATCGTCAATGACTATGAAAAACTTACAAGACAAAATATCGATCTCTACGATGCCTATACTTCTACAGATGCCAAGAGCCACTCCAACAGCATGTCGGCAGAGCTGATGCTCTCGCGTCTGCATATCAGAGCGGAGCGCTACAAAGCCGTACTCAAAAGCCAACAGGCGAAACTTGGCTATCTTGTGCAGGAAGAACATGTATCCCTCAATGGCTCACTCCACATGAAGCCACTAAAGCCGTTAAACTACTACCTTTCCAAACTTGAACAAAATCCCGCATATAAAAAAGCGTTGACACAAACAGGGGTTGCAGAAGCCAACCATGCACTCAAAGAGCTTGACCATATGCCTGACCCCTTTGTTCAGGTCGGTTACTTTAACAGAAGAGAGTACCCTGACTACGGCAGTATCGCTGTAGGATTTGCACTCCCGGTCTATGGCTCCGAAACCTTGGAGAGTGAAGCTGCCCGAAAAGAGGCACTGGCAGCCAAAAGTGCCGCCATCGATTACCGTACCTCTCTTGAAAGCCAGATACGTACCGCTTATGCCAAAATGCAAGAGGCATATCGCATCTACACTATCATAGAGCACGACAGTCTCCCCAAACTTGCACATATGTTCGAACTCAATGAAGCCTCTATCCAAAACGGGGAGGATCTCTTTACCTATACCAGTCTCCTCGAACAGAAACTTGATCTGGTCGAAGAGAGAACCGTTGCACAGGCAGAATACCTTAGACGGCTTGCAACACTGACATCACTCATTGGAGAAACAAAATGAAACACATGATCACCCCTCTGTTTATACTGCTGACACTGACCGCGCAAGGTGCGATGAAATGTGAAGCAGGCAAATGTACCAGCGGAAAAACCGTTACAGCGAAACCCCTTCCAAAAGCACAACAAACGGCTACCTCAAAGCCTCAAACAGATACTACAAAGCAACCAAAAGAAAAAGCGGTTGCAGCACAAACAGTCTCAACAGAAA
>JALTYW010000221.1 GCA_027046415.1 Sulfurovum sp. | reverse complement strand
CATCACCGAATAGTCATGGTTGAGATTGGGTATTGCCGGAATCTGCTCATCGACCTTTTTGGGAAGCACCTTTTTCGATGCTGTCATCAGATCGACAATGGTTGTTTGGTTCTGGTCTGAGAAGTATTTGCCACTGCCGATCCCATAGCCCATCGCTTTGGGATCGTTGTGGCAGCTCTCACAGGTGCGCGAACGCTTGCTGACCGTATGGGGGTGCACAGGACTCATGACAATGGAGTTGACACCCTCTTTGGGGGTCTTGACACCTTTGCCATGCTCAACACCCTTGAGTTTCCAGATATGGTTTTGCAGCAGCGCTTTGCCATCTTTCCCAATGACTGTCAGTGTCACTTGACACCCCGGAATCGTCGGCGATATGCGCCCCTCCCCGTTTTGGCTCAGTGCCGGGTTTTCCCAGCGCAGGTAGCTGCGTGTCTCTGTCACCTTTCCGTCAACCAGATACTGTTTCAACGTGTCAACATCCCCTGTCTTGCCGTTAACATGGTGTAAAGAGGCTGCAAGGAAATCAGGGTTCTGCTTGCCCTTGCTGTAGTCGATCTTGACATGACATCCGTAACACTGCGGTGCCCATGTTGCATGGCAGGTGTAACACTCCATTCGGTCGGTATGTGCGCTTATCTGATCCATTGCGATCAACCCGGTTTCTGAGATCTTTTTCTCCTCTTTAAGCAGCTTCAGCGGCTTGAGTTCAACTGTTTTCCCAGAAGCAAGGTGCATCACCACTTTGTTGCCTTTACGCACCGCTTTGGTCAGCGGATTGCCGCGTGCAGAGAGCAGAAAGCCGTCCCCTTTGTCTTTGGGGATGCTGCCCTGTTTCAGGTACGCTGCCAGTGTCTTAGTCGTACCCCTCGGCTTACCCTCTTTTGGCTTGGTATCAAACTCATCGGAGTAACCAAGAGGCAGCTCCCACGGGTACTTTTTGGTCGTACCGTGACAGTCCTGACACTCGATCTCCACAGCACCCAGGTTGGCACCGCGGAAGAAGCCGTCACCATGCATATCATTGGAGGTGTGGCAGTCCTGACAAAGCATCCCTTTTGTGTAGTGGATATCTTCGGTTAGATGCAGGTAGCGTTTGGTATGCAGTTTAGGCTGCGGGTTGCCGTGGTCATCGAAAGTTGCCTTGTATTCTGTCTCCATCAACCCCTGATAACTTACACCAATACGCTTCCCGCGGTTGTGGCAGGTGGTACAGGTCTCAACCGGAATACCTGTGTAGTTGACATCATGTACCTGCACATGTACTTTGCTCGAAGATTGGATACTGTGCACAAGCATATGCCCCGGTTTGTCTTTGGGGATACTCTTGTCGTTGCCCTCATAATAGCCCTCGTTGGAGTAAGGCACATGACATGCTGCACAACCAATACCCCGGTAGTCTCCCCGACGGTAGCGTCCCTTGCCACCGGTATGGCAACGTAGGCACTCCTGACGCAGATAGGTATAGACGGAGAGAGAAGGGTCTTTCTCTACCTCTTCTGCAGTAGGCGCGGGCGGAAGCGGTTTGGTCTTTACAGGAAAGCCCTGCGGCTCAAGTTTGGCGAGTTTCTCCATATACTTACGGTAGGTCTCTGTTCCCAACCGTTCATGCAGTGCCGGGCTTTTACCGCCAAAGTTGGTAAAGGTGTGGTTGTATCCGTCTTTTGCCCCAAATCCCCAAAGCGCACCATGGATTTTCCCCTGCTCGGTTGCCATGAGGTTGTTTTCCTGTGCAGCTACCTGCTTTTCGTGGCACATACCACAGGTGTGTTGGTTGATCCATGGGCTACCCGGATAGGGGTAAAAGGCTTTTGGTCCTTTA
>JALTYW010000220.1 GCA_027046415.1 Sulfurovum sp. | reverse complement strand
GCATTATAGCACAGATAGTGCTACTTCTGTGCTTCAGTGGTGGCCATATCGTTTTGTGTCGTTTTTTCCTCTTTGTAGACTTTCACATTTTCAAGGTAGCCACTTACTTCAAGTTCTTCATAGACAATGCCTTCAGGTACCGCTTCTGAGTGCAGCTGCACGGCACACTGTTTGTAGTTTGGCTCGAAAGATTTGGGGTCAAACTCGGGGATGGTGACGGCATTGATAAGCTGTTCGTTGAAGTGGAACGGTACGAAGATATTGCCCTCACGTACGGTTTCGCTCACTTTGACGATGACATCTTCCACACGTCCGCGGTTGCCGGAGATGGCGATGCGGTCTCCGCTTTTGACTTTGAGTTTGGCAGCATCTTTGGGGTTGATGTCTATCCATGCTTCAGGAGCCAGTGCATCGAGGATGCCGATGGTACCGGTTTTGGTACGTGTATGGAACTGCTCAACCGTACGTCCGGTGTTAAGAATCAGAGGTAGTCCTTTGCACTGCATTTCACTTAGTGGTACCCACTCTACCGGCAGCAACTGTGCTTTTCCGTCAGGGGTGGGACATGGCATATCTTCAGAATAGAGTCTTTTGGTGCCTTTGGGAGCTTTTTCGTTGCATGGCCACTGGATGCCGCCAAGCTCTTCGATCAGCTCGTAACTCATACCGCTGTAGTCACAGAGTCTGCCTTTGCTGACGCGTTTGATCTCTTCGAAGGCATCACGTGGGGTGTTGAGATTTTTAAAGAGCAGATCGTGTTTGTTTCCGAAATATTTGGAGAACTCTTTGACGATGTAGAAGTCCGCTTTGCTCTCTTCAAGCGGCTCTATGGCTTTTTTGGCATAGTTGCAGCGGCGCTCCGAGTTGGTGTAGCATCCTTCTTTTTCGCTCCATGTCGCTGCGGCAAAGACCACGTCTGCAATTTGTGCTGTGTCAGACATGAAGGCATCCTGTACGACCAGCAGATCGAGTTTTTTAAGCGCCTCTCTAAGCCCGTTTTGGTCAGGGTAGCTTACCAGCGGGTTGGTAGCGACCACCCAGAGTGCTTTGATCTCGCCGCGGTTGATCGCATCGATGATCTGCGGGTAGGCGTAGCCTCTTGCTGTGGGAATGAGCTCTTCAGGTACGCCAATAACCTCGGCAAACGCTCTTCTGTCGCTCTTGCTGGCATAGTTGCGGTATCCGGGGATGGATGAGGTAAAGCCAAATTCACGCGTACCCATGGCGTTGCACTGCCCGGTGATGGACATGGGTGCAGCCCCCTCTTTGCCGAGGTTGCCTGTGATGAGTGCAAGGTTGCAGATGGCAGAGACGGTATCGGTACCGATAGAACTTTGGTTGATTCCCATCGTCCAGGCACTCATTACCGCATCGGCACCGGCGTAAATACGTGCAAGATTGTAGAGTTCCTTGACATCGATGCCGGTAATGTTGGCAACTTCCTGTGGAGGGTAGTTCTCCATAATGTGATTTTTAAATTCTCTGTAGCCGTTGGTACGTTCTTTGATGAATTTCTCATCTTCCCATCCCTGTTCCATGATGATGTAGCACAGTCCGTTGATGAGTGCCAGATCAGAACGCGGTTTGAGTGGCACAAAAATGTCTGCCATCTGTGAGGTTTTGGACTTTCTGGGGTCGATGACAATAATGGTCGGCTTCTTGCCGGTGGTTTTTTGATTTTTGGCAATATGCAGCTTCAAAATAGGGTGGTTGTCTGCGATATTCGCACCGATAAGCATGATCACATCGGCCTTCTCAAAGTCCTCATAGCAGCCTACCGGGCCGTCACTTCCAAAAGTCTGTTTGTATCCCATCACGGCACTTGCCATGCAA
>JALTYW010000219.1 GCA_027046415.1 Sulfurovum sp. | reverse complement strand
GATTCTCGAAGCCTACAAGCAGCTCAATGTCGAGTACAACATCAGCAATATTCACATCCGTGACATCGACACCGATAAGCTTGACGACAGGTGCAAAGAGAATGCAAAGGCGGTCAATGTCAACCTTGCAAGACTGCGTGAGATAGAGAAGTACACACTTGACTTCGAGCAGAGCGCTACACTTGTCATCATCTTCTCTGTAGAGTTCTTTGTACTGTTTTCGGTGCAGTACTTCATTGTCCTGCTTGATCTCAAAGCATGGCAGTGGTGGATCTACGGACTATTCGCACTCTCAATCGCTGCCGCCTACTGGTATGCCAAAAGAGAGCAGAAAAAATTTGCGTATTTCAGTGCAGAGTATGAAGCACTTTACGAAAAGACACTAAGAATGATAGAAGAACTTGAAGAGAATAGCTGTATCAAACGTTCCGATCTTATCATCCAAGAGTGTGAAGAGCATGTCTGATCCCCTACTCTGTTGGGTATCTACACATTCTTCGAAGAGTCACGCAGCATCACCCATACCATCAAAAACGGCGGCAACCCAAGGGAGAGAAGATATGACAGCAGGTGTAACATTCCATGTCTATTGAGGTACATAAACCCAAGGATCAAGAGCACATAGGCACCAATGCGGTAAAAGGAAAGTGCCGCTTTGGTATCTCTAAGCACTTCAAACAGAGAACGGCGGTTGGCTTTGAGGCGTGCTTTTTCTTCTTTGATGGCACTGCGTATATCTTCTGGCTCCTCTTTGATCTCTTCAGAGTAAAGGTCGTGCGGATCTTCGAGCCTGTCAATGACATCTTTGTCAATATCTGTTGTGATCATCTCGTTTTCTACTCTTGCTTCAACCATCCGACGGTAGCTCTTCATGGAAGCAAGCATCACAAGTGCAGAGGTGAGAAAGCCTATTTGTGTATTGAGCAGTACGGTTTCATCAAAGAAGAGTCCTGACACAACAAGCAATACACCATCGGCAACAAGCAGTGCACTGATGACCTTCCGGTTAGTACCGTTCATCATCATCCTCATCTTCTTCTGCCTTGATCTCTCTGCCCGGTCGGTAGCGAGGATCTTTTGCCAGTTCGTCGAGTGACCTTTTCTGCTTTTTATAGGCGATATAGACATTATTGATCGCAGCACCTACACCGATGAACACCCCTATCCAGAGTGTCCATGTATGCCCGGTAAGCTTCTTCAGCCCGATACCGATAGCCACCCCGATAATAATGGCAACAACAATAGAGATGCCAAGGCTCAATCCGTCAGCGGCATCGACTATCTTTTTGAGTTTGGGTTCTTCCTGTTTTTTCTGCATATTATCCCTTTTTGTTCTGAATGAAAGTATAGCAAAAAGAGTTACATATCTGCTATACTATAGTCAGATAAGTAAATACCGAGGTCACAATGAAATGGAATAAAGAGGCAGTTATCATTGTAGGGGTTGTGTTTCTCGTATCCAATATCTTTTTTTTAAAATCAAAACATACTCTGAGCGAAAAGATAGAAGCCGGCACACTACACCACTGTCAGCTAAAACATGAAGCCTACTGTGACTTTGTTGACATATTGCATGATCCCTGTTTTGAAAAGAGTTATAGAAGCAAAATAAAAACCATGCACTTCTATCCCGAGGAGTACCGTGCATGTCTTAGAAAAGAGAGTGCAGAGATTATGGAAAAACCATAATATCTGCAGTTTGGATTAGGATGCGGTGATCTCTGCGAGTGTTTCGTACGCTGCTTTGATACTCTCTTCTATCATCTCATCTGTTGTTGCGGTAGAGATGAAGCCTGTCTCAAAGGAGGAGCAGGCAAGGTAGATGCCGCGGTCAAGCATCC
>JALTYW010000218.1 GCA_027046415.1 Sulfurovum sp. | reverse complement strand
CAATACGTACAGGTACTTGTGCTGCCATGGCACGGATACCGATACCCACATCATATTTCATATCGGAGAGGAGATCCAGATTGTAGGTATCGTTGACACGGCCGGCTTCCACAAAACCAACAACTTGAAGCCAGTCCACAGCTACAGGGATGTAGTCATTTTTTCTGAAAGGATTCCAGTCAAGGATGGCACGGTACTCTGCAGTACCGTAGAAGACGGCTTTATCGGAAAACCGGTAAGACTCATAGCCTCGCATACGGAACATACCGCCAAGACGTCCACCCTCCCACGGTGGCGGTCGGTGGTTGGCGATACCTGGACTGAACTCTTTGTTATCTTCCCATGAGAATGAGTAGCCTGTCCAGAAGCTCATGGCAAGAACATTCTGCTGGGTAAAGGAGAAAGTGGGGAGGTCAATGTAGTGATTATATTTTGCTTCCAGAAAATCCCAGCTTTGAAGAGAGTCTCCCCATCCAAAATCTTTGCTGTATTGGACTTTGAACTGATATCCGCGGGAAGGGTTCCTGTCATAGTCGGTATTGTCATGGTCGATAAAAAACATGAGACCGTTTGTATTCCATTCCCTCAGTCCGTCAGAGGAGTGAGGTGTCCCGGGCAGATAGTTGTCAAACTCGGTTCTTTCGTAAAACCCGGTAATACCAAGTGATGTTCTTCCTGTAACAATTGGCATACCTCCGCCATATGTTTCACGTCCGACTGCAAATCCCCGTTTTAGTGTATAGTGCCCTTCCGGATTGAGCAGACCATCTCCCATGGGCAGAACATATTTAAGGGTGGCAAAAACAAAGTCTGAATCGCCCGAACTTTCGACATAATCGTTTTCATCAGAATTGTGGCTGTGGTCGTAAATGTAGTATTTCGCTTTAGGGTAATAGCTTTTAAGTCCTATTGCCGAAAAGAGGGTTCTGTTTGTACCCGGTACGAGGTAGTCGAATATTCCTGCAAACCCTCCTGAGAAATTTGCGGTATCGGGTTTTCCATTGGTGATGATATCCTGCGATGTACCATAGAAAAGTGTTGCCAATGCTGTGGTTTGAGGCTGGAGAAAGCCCTGTTTGATGACACCTACTCCACCGGCAAAGCCTGTAGACTCCGTTGAAAAGATATAGGGAACATAGACCATATCTTTGCTGTCCATGAAAGATGTGGAAGATGAAGTATTGCTGTCTGTTCCACCATCGGCATAGAGTGGTGCAGAGAGTAATACTGCCGCTGTTGTAAAGGGTAAAAGTAGTCTGTTCTGCTGTTTCTTCATGCTACCATTATAGGCTAAAGAACATTATAGACTATTTAGTAATAATTAGGCTATAATAGAGGGTAAAAAATGAAGGATAAGAATGATGGAACTGCAACAGTGTCAGACACTTGAAGAAGCAAGAAAAAAGATAGATGAAGTAGATGAAGAGATCGTTAAACTGATTGCAAAACGCAATGATTATATTAAGCAGATTGCTCATTTTAAAACCAGTGTGGATGAGGTAAAAGCAGAAGAACGTATTAATGATGTTATTTCGCGTGTTCGGCAGCAGGCGATTGATCTTGGACTCTCCCCAAATCTTATCAATGATCTTTATGTGCGTATGATAGATGCCATGGTTGAGAGTGAGATTGCCGAATTTAACAATGCACAGAAGTATTAGAGAGGAATTGGCTGCACTACTATCCTAAACTGCCTTCTGCAAACAACCCGATTGTCGGGGGTGTGTACTCCTCTACACAGAGCTATGCTACAATATCCGTATACAAAAGGATAACTATGCGAATTTTACTGCTTGAAGATGATGTGATTCTTCAGGATATCATTGGAGAATTTCTTGAAGAGAA
>JALTYW010000217.1:6532-9234 GCA_027046415.1 Sulfurovum sp. | reverse complement strand
ACATCAACATCCCTCCCGTCCCGGAAACTGCCTGCAAAGGCTTCAAGGTTACTCGTGCGGGCAACCGCCTCTATGCACACAATGCCGAAGTACACTACAATCCCAGAGGCAAAGAGTACTACTGGATAGGTCTGCCCGAACTGGGCTGGATGGACACCCCCGGACATACGACTGACTTTGAAGCGGTCAACGACGGTTATGTTTCCATTACTCCGGTGCAGCTTGATATGACGGCGCATGATGAGATAATAAATCTACAACAGTGGGTGGCACAATGAGATACCAACGATGCCGCATACTCTTTGGCGAAGAGGACTTCGAAAAACTCCAACAAGCCAAGATTCTGATATTGGGCGTAGGTGGTGTGGGCTCTTATGCACTTGATTGTCTTTACCGTTCCGGGGTAAAGGAGATTACCATTCTTGATTTCGATGTGTATGATGAGACGAACCAGAACAGGCAGATAGGCTCCGAGGCGGTGGGAGATGTCAAGGTTGAGCGGCTTGCACAGCTCTACCCCGGCATCAGAACGATCCATCAGCGTATGGATGTGGCGTGGGTGCAGCAGTTTGATTTTGACCCCTACGACATTGTCATCGATGCTGCCGATACGACCAAAGTGAAGATAGAAGTTGCCAAAAAATGCTACAAAAAACTCATTATGGCACTGGGGTCTGCAAAACGCTACGATACGAGCAAAATAGAGGTCGCTTCCATCTGGAAAACACATGGGGATGCACTGGCACGCAAGATACGCAACGAACTGAAAAAAGCAAATTTTGACCGCAATTTCACTGTTGTCTTCTCTTCCGAACAGGCAAAGTGTGTCGAAAAAGGCTCCTGTGTCGCCGTTACCGGAGCTGTCGGTCTGACAGTCTGCTCGGAGGCGATCAAACGCATACTGAAACAGTGAGCTATTCTATCTTATCCGTCAGCTCTTTGTATTTCTCTTTGATCTGAAGATTTTCAAAGGGTACGATGTCAGGTACCTGAATCTTCCCCACTTCTGCAAACATCTCCTGACTTTCGGAGATCAGATCGTACAGATCGGCACTCAGCGAGACGGTTTCATAGGTATTTTTAGAAACTTTCAGATTCGCTTTTGCCACCTGTTGTGCCTTTATCATTTTATCTCTTGAGCGCACAAGGTCTTCCCGGTAACGCAAAGCGACTTTCTGTGTCAACTCAAGCGCCTCTATATTGTGTGCATAGACAGCGATACGCTTTGGATTCTCCTCCTGAGTCCGGAGCCTTTTGGTCTCTTCTATCATTGAACGTGAATCGGCAATGATTCTGCTTATTTTGGGCAAATAAACATTATTGCACTTGTCGATGTATTTTTGCTGTATATAGACTACCAGCTCCAACAGTACCTGATGCATACCGTAATACTTCTTTGCCTGCTTGAGTTCTTCGTTGCTCTGCTGCATCAGATGAAGTATCTGGTTGGTGATATACTTAAGCGTATCCATCATGAGCGATATTTGGATAATATCGTCACCATCTACACGGGTCAGCAGCACATCCACCTGTGCCATACTCAAAGTAACGCCAATATCCGAAAAACTCTTTTGCAGATTCTCTTTGACAATTCGCATATCATTTTCAAAGACACCGTTCTCATCCTGAAGCGCCTTTATCTTCTCATCATATTCGCTTTTGGTCGTATAGAACCTGCTCTCCTCCGGCGCACCTATCCGTTTCTCACGATAGAGGAGTATCTTCTCTTTGTTCTCATCGATCCTGCTGCGAAGATGTGCCATCTGACGCTTGTATTCACTCAAATCACCACCGACAAGTCCCTCTATGATCTGATCGAAAAGTGTATTGAGATCCTCTTGTATCTCCTCTTTGTCTCTTCCTATCCATGCCGAATCGGGAGCACTCTTGAGTTCATCGATGTAGTGTGTCCCCTCCTGAAGCTCATCGACCACACTGTCCCATGCTTCATTGAGTCTCTCTTTGCGCAATGCTTCGTGACTTTGGGGTTTTTGAAGCAGTGTGTCTTTGTATATCTGAATCGTTTTTTCACGGGTTTCATCATAGAGTGCCGTGCTTTTTTGCAAAAGATCGCTTCCCCAGTCCGCATGTGCAAGACTTGCAAGTACAACACCGAGTGTCAGATATTTCATACTGCTCCCTTATATGACAAATAAACTTGTTAGGGCATTATACATCAGAAAGGAAAACCGAGGTTAACGGATATTGTGTGGATGATAGTGATAGAGAAAAGTGTTAGTGACAGAAGAGGCTGCCAAAGCAGCCTTGGTTATGCGGTTTTCTTTTTAAGATGGCGGTTGCGTGCTGCCAGCACTGTCAGGATGAACAGACCGGCAATGGCATAGTAGACCCACATCGGGATAGGTACAGGGTCTCCGGCAGCATAAGAGTGCAGACCAGAGAGGTAGTAGTTGACCCCAAAGTAGGTCATCAGAACTGTCGAGTATGCCCATGTTGCCGCCACATTATAGATAAACGTATCGTTCAGTTTCGGAATAAAGCGCATATGCAGTACCGCTGCATAGATCAGAATGGTCACCGCCGCCCATGTCTCTTTGGAGTCCCAGCCCCAGTAGCGTCCCCAGCTCTCGTTCGCCCAGACACCGCCAAGGAAGTTCCCTACCGTCAGCAGCATCAGCCCGATGATCAGCCCCATCTCCGAAAGGTTGGTCAGCTCTTTGATAGAACGGTCGATATTGGGG
>JALTYW010000217.1:0-6522 GCA_027046415.1 Sulfurovum sp. | reverse complement strand
AATGAAAAGAACCAGTACCAACAGGGACAGGATAGATCCCAATCCAAGGAAACCGTCACCGGAGATGATGGTTGCCACATGGATCATCAGCCAGTAGGATTTGAGGACAGGTACCAGGTTGGTGATCTCCGGGTTGATGAAGTTCATATGGGCAACCCCCATCGTTACCCCTGCCAAGATCGCCGTACCTGCCAGTGCAAAAGGAGATTTTCGTGCAAGGATGATGCCTGCGAGTACTGTTGAAGCGGCAATAAAGACAATGGATTCATAGGCATTCGACCATGGTGCGTGTCCTGCAATATACCAGCGTATCCCCATACCAATCACATGGAGGATGAAACCAAAGATCAGTACAGACCAGGCAATACGCATAACCCATTTCATCGAAAATCCGGGTTTCAGGACATGGATAAATGCGAAAACAAGCAGAATCAGTCCAAGCAGAAGGTAGAGCGGTACCAGCTTGCCAAAGAGTCCCAGTTTGTTGTACCATATCTCCATTTTGATATGGTCAGAACTCGGCATAACAGCCGAACCGTATGTCTTCTGATATTTCTTGATCGCAGCAATGCCAAGATCCGCCTTGTCCCATTTGCCCTTCTGCAGTCCTTCTGCAACAAAAGCAAAGTAGGCGGAGATAGTCATTTTGACCTCTCCAGCCTCTTTTGGCGGGAATGTTTTCAGCGCATCCATCGGAGAAACCCATTTGTTGTTTTTGTCACCTGGTACAGGGTAGATACGCATCAGTGACCCTTGATAGGTCATATAAGCGACATTGACACGCTCATCAATCTTGATCAGCTCTTTGTCATACTGCGATTTTTCAAGCGGTTTCTTTCTGCTTGCTTTTGTTACTACATCAAATAGTTTATAATGACCATCTTTTTTGTCGAAAAAGTCTGTAAACTTCGCATATTTAGTATCTTCAGGAAGTCCGAGGTCAAGTGCAATCTTCCTGTGCCCTATTTTGATCATAGGAATATCCTGATAGATCTCTGGCTGCATAACCATTCCAAGGAACATCTGTGTCGGTTCCAGATCGTAGAGAGCACTGCGTCCTGTGATCTTGGCGATCACATCGTGCGCTACCGTATCCATCGGCTTCATACGCCCTTTACTGTCCTGCACAGCAAGCGTACCGAAATTTTGTGCATGTTTGGCATCATACGCCTGCATCGCCTTGAGTGTTTTGGCATCCAGCTGAGGAGAAGCTGCCTGAGAGCTCTGCGGCATTATTGCGAGCACAATGGCAAATGCGGCGACAATCGCACCATCTTGCAGCTTTCGTGCGCCCTTGAGTAGTTTCTGGAAACGCCCATTCGGGATAAAGAGGCTCCAAAGCATACCAAGCGCAAGCAGGATATAGCCGATGTAGGTTGGTAGTGTTCCCGGGTCATGGTTGACAGAGAGTACAGTTCCATGCTCGTCAGGATCGTAAGATGACTGGAAGAAGCGGAAGTTGCGATGATCGAGAATGTGGTTCATATAGATATGATACGGCATAGTCAGGTTCTGCTCTTTGTCTATCAGTACGACTCTGCTTGAGTAGGAGGCAGGTGTCATAGAGCCAGGATAGCGTTCGAGTTCAAAATCGTTCAGTTTGATGCTAAACGGCAGTGTGATGATCTTCGAACCAATACGCATCTGTATATCGACACCCTCAAGAGAGAACTGTTTCAAAGGGCCTGTCTGTCCTTTGTATGGCTTGAACACCACCTCTTTGCTCTTCTCTCCGACACTCACTTTCAGTTTGATATATTCAGGCTTGCCTGATTTTGTCTTCAGTGAGTGTGAGACCATTTTGAGTGCCGATTTCTCATGTATGTCCTTGAGCACCACCGCATTGTTGCCAAAACGGTAGAGTACCCTTCGTGTCAGAGGATTGGTACCCGGCTGTATCTCTGCGGGCGTTCTCGTATCCATGTTGAGTGTTTTAATGATAAACGGAAAATCAACCTGAAGTGCACCTGGCTCCCCGCTGATCTTGAATGTCGGTCTGTCCGTAGGAACATTCTCTACCCCGAAAGCGACATAAAACTGACCAAAATCCTTAACCGTACCCTTTTTAAAGTAGTGTATCTCGCCCTTGCCACCTGCAGAGATCTTCATCTCAAGCAGGGTATCACCTTTTGGATCAGGGACAATCTCCTCCTCTGCTGTCGGAAGGTAGGTTTCAAGCGATATCTTTACCTCTTTGTTGCCGACTTTGAGCCGCTCCTCCATACTGTTGTGTGTCATGGTAGAGAAGTAGAGAGGTTTTTCAAGTGATGCATTGCCCTCTTTGCTCTTGGCGAAAACCTCCATCACCTTCACATCGGAGACCATCTTGTTGGTCGTTTGCCCTTCTCTGATATGCATGATCCCTTCGTAACCGACATAACGGGTGATCAATGCTCCCAATGCAATGATGATAAATGCAAAATGAAACAGAAAAACGGGAAATTTCGTCTTGTATGTTTTATATTTGATGATCTGATAGGTCAACATAGCAATGAAGTAGGCAAGGAATACTTCAAACCATTTTGCTTTGTAGATCAACGCACGTGCCGTCTGTGTACCGTAGTCATTCTCGATAAATGTCGCCACCCCGATGGAGACACCGAACAAGAACATTATTAGTACAGCCATTTTCATTGAAAATATCCGTTTTAACATTGTTATAGTCCCTTTGATAAACTGTAGAGCACTTCTAATACCCTATAATAAGAGCCGATTATAACCGATGTTTGCTAACGGAATGTTAATTGAGAGAAATTTTCTCTAATTATTTTAGCTCTCCCCAGTTTTCCCCCACACTCATGGAACACTCAAGCGGTACATTGAGCGGGTAGATCTCTTCCATGGTTTTGACAAACCTGCTGCCGATACGTTCTATCTCTGGTTCTGCGATTTCGAAGATCAGCTCATCGTGGATCTGCAGCAGCATACGGGCATCGAGGTTTTCATCCTCTATCATCGTATCGATCTGAAGCATAGAGAGTTTAATAAGGTCTGCTGCACTACCCTGAAAGACGGTATTTACCGACTCGCGCATAAAGGCGGCCTTTTGCATGCCGTTGGCATTTTCGTAGTCAAAAAAGCGCCGTCTACCCAGTATTGTCTCGACAAAACCGTCTATCTTTACCTGTTCCTGTATCCCTTCAAGGAACTGTTTGACAGTCGGGAAGGAAGCAAAATAGTTGGCAATGATCTCTTTGGCCTCACTCTGTGCAATGCCCAGTTCGTCAGAGAGCTTTTTGGGTCCCATACCGTAGAGCAGTCCAAAGTTGACAGATTTGGCGAAGTTACGCTTTGCTTTGGCTTCCTCCTCGCCAAAGAGCTTAATAGCCGTAGCCATATGGATATCTACGCCGTTTTGGAATGCCTCAAGCAGTGCGGCATCCTGAGAGAAGTGAGCCAAAAGCCGCAGTTCGATCTGGGAGTAGTCGATACTCACAAGTTTGTAGCCCTCTTTGGTAACAAAGGCGCTGCGCACCCGTCTGCCAAGCTCGGAACGTACAGGGATATTCTGAAGGTTGGGATCTTTGGAGCTCAATCTTCCCGTAGCCGTACCCGTCTGCAAAAATGAGGTGTAGATACGGCTTTTCTCATCTGCCATTGCCAGTTTAAGCAGTGGTTCTACGTAGGTTGAGAGCATCTTTTGGTACTCCCGGTAGCTGAGGATCTTCTCAATGATAGGGTGCTCCCCTTTTAGTCCATTCAGTACCGCTTCGTTGGTGCTGTAGCCGGTCTTGGTTTTCTTGCCGCCTTTAAGTCCCAGTTGTTGAAACAGCACAACACCAAGCTGCTGGGTAGAGCGAATGTTAAATTCTGTCCCCGCCAGTGTGTAGATCTCCGCTGTCAGTCTTTGGAGTGCTTCGCTCAGCTCAGTTTTCAATGCCATCAAACGCTCCTGATCGACCTTGATACCTAGATTTTCCATGTGTATGAGCACATTGATAAAGGGGTACTCTACCGTTTTTGCCTCTTTGAGCAGATGTGTCAGCGAGCCAAGCTCCATACGCTTTTTGATCGCCCCATACAGTAGGAAGGTCATCCATGCATCCTCTGCAGCATAGAAGGTCGCCTCCTCTATCGCTACAGCAGAGAAGTTCTCCCCTTTTTTGACCATCTCCTTAAATGCCTTCATCTCATAGTTGAAGTACTTCTTCGCCAACGCATCCAGCCCGACTTTGCTGCCCGGATCACTCAGCCATGCCATGATCATCGTATCGGCAAACGGCATTACTTCAGGCAGTGCAAAACGGTTGTAGAGCAGTGCCAGATCGAACTTGAGGTTCTGCCCGATCACACGGCATGTCATCAGCTTCGCCAGTGCCGTTTTGGCATCCTCTGCCGCAACCTGATCTCCCACACCAAGGTAATTGTGCGCTATGGGCACATAGTAGGCTTGTTTCTCATCAAAACAGAAAGAGAAGCCGACCATCTCTGCTGTTTTTGTATCAAGCCCAGTTGTCTCTGTATCAAACGCTACCAGTGTCTCTTTTGTAAGCCCTTCGAGTACAGCATCCAGCTTCGCTTTCGTATCGAGTGTCACCGCTTCAAATGTCAGTGACGGCTTCTTGGGTTCGCTTACCGTTGCAGCAGAGGTTGACATGCCGCATTCTGGCATCGGTGCACTGGTGGTCTGCGCCTTTTTGATCGCCTGTTTCATCTCATACTTTTCAAACTCACCAATCAGACAGGCAAGATAGTTCTTGTCCTCAAATACAAAACGGTTCAGATCAAGATCATCATAGACATCATCGCGCATCCGTACCAGTTCACGTGAGAGAAAAGCACTCTCCTTCCCTTCCAGAAGCAGCTTTTGAATACGAGGCGTTCCCGCCTCTTCAATGTGTGCATAGATATTCTCAAGCGTATGAAAGGTGTTGATCAGCTTTGCTGCCCCCTTGACACCGATGCCTTTGACACCGGGTACATTGTCCGAACTGTCCCCCACAATAGCCTGAAAATCAACAAAGTCCTCCGGCTGCACACCAAACTTCGCAACACACGCCTCCTCATCGACCTCTTTGCGTTTGACCGCATCGTAGAGCACTACCCTGCTGTCATCAATAAGCTGGTAGAGGTCTTTGTCGTGAGAGACGATGGTTACTTTCATCTCCTTGTCTTTGGCAAATTTTGTCACTGTTGTGATGATATCATCTGCTTCAAATCCCTCTTTGGAGAGATTGGCGAATCCCATCTGCTCAATCCACCTGATGGCAACAGGGAGCTGTTTGGTCAGCTCTTCGGGAGGTGCCTCGCGGTTGGCTTTGTACTCCGGATAGATCTCATTTCGAAAGGTAGGACCTTTGCTGTCAAGCGCAAAGACAAGATAGTCCGTTGCATGGTCTCTGCGAAGTGAATCGACAAGATTAATAAACCCTGTCAGCAGTCCAGTAGGAAACCCTTCAGAATTTCGCAGCGGCGGCAGTGCGTAATAGGCACGGAAAAAAAATCCGAATGTGTCAATGATAGTGATTGTTTTCAAAATAGCACCTGTTTTTTTCCGTATTTTAGCCTATTGTCTGTTAGAGGCATCTATCATTGCCATGTATAATTTCTTTTTACTCAGTATTAAGTTGGATTATCTTATGATATATTTTAAAAAGAGAAATTATTATTGTAATGTCGTACAGAGAAACTGAAAAAAGAGGGATTATGGACGCTATCGAAGAGGCTGCATCAGCAAAATCACATTATGGATCTCCCGTAACTCCTGTTCGCAAAAAAGAGAAAAACCTTTCACAACACCACTACATCCATAATGAGGTTGATCTGCAAAAAACACCATTTTTACTCTTTCCTCCAGGAAAAGAGATGCTTTTTTTGGGGATATACTTCATCACAGTTCCTTACATCGTCGGTATTTTATTCCTTTTTACCTATATTGCAGAGTTTAACGTTTCCGTATTCAGAGCAGTCGGGACAGACTCTTCTATTCTGTTGACATGGACTGTAGGGTACGAGATCATTGCAGCGATCATACTTGTTTACATTATGGTCAATGCCGTCAAGTTTTCACTCAAAAACAGGTAAAACGGTCCAAACCACACATCACAAAAAAGGGGAAGAGACACATGGATGCCATTGAAGAGGTAGCGAAAGAGATCGATTACGGCAAACCCGTCAAACGAAAGAAAAAGCAGCGTAACATGCACAACCCAACCAGCTATACCCAGCAAGAGGTCAATCTGCAAAAGACCCCTTTCCTCTTTTTCCCTCCGGGAAAAGAGATGCTGTTTCTTGGTATCTACTTCGTGACCCTGCCCTATATTACAGGACTGATATTCCTCTTTTTCTTTGTCTCCGAAGGAAAGGCTTCAGTCTTTGGCTTCATTGGAGATGATGCCTCTTTCTTTCTTGTCTGGACTATCGGGTACGAGATACTTGCTGCAATCATTCTGCTTTTGATCACCAAAAATGCCATCATGTTCACTATCAGAAACAATCAGGCACAAAAACGCGGTCGACCAAAAAAGTTCAACCGTCCTTAGTCTATCGTTCCTTGCAACTCTTTTGCCAGATACTCCCCTG
>JALTYW010000216.1 GCA_027046415.1 Sulfurovum sp. | reverse complement strand
TTCTTGACAAATCAAGATAAATTGATCTATAATTAACTAACCGGTTAATTAGTAAGGAGTCTTATGTCTAAAAAAACACAAAAGCGTGATGCCGAAGCATCCAAACAGCTTATCATTACTTATGCAAAATCCCTTTTTTCCGAAAAGGGGTATGCACAGGCTTCGATGGATGAGCTGGCACAGCGGTGCGGGCTGAACAAAGCGATGGTCTTTTACTACTTCAAAAACAAAAAAGGGCTGTACGAGGCTGTGATGCGTGAAGTGCTCATTGAGATACAGCAGGCGATCACAGAAGAGAATAAAACCCACAGTAAACCTATAGATGAGTTGGAGGGGTTCATCCGTACCTATGCGAGGTATGCATGCGAACACCCGTATCTGCCGGCACTCCTGCTCAAAGAGCTTAGTGACAGCGGTGCAGTCTTTCCAGAGATGCTTTTTACCTCTATGCGTCAGCTTTTCGCGCTCTTTACCGATATCTTAAAGCGTGGTGAGGCTAAGGGGTGTTTCCATGATGCGGTGCCGATGATCCTCTACTTTATGGTCATTGGTACTCTCAATCTGCTGGTCACGACCAAACCCCTTCGGCTCAAAGCGGCAGCACTGGAGGATATCGATCTGGATACCTGTGCCGAGTGTGACATAGAGGAGATAGCCGACTATATCATTGCAAAAATCAAACAGATGCTCAAGGAGCCACAATGAAAAAAACCGTAACGACCATAGGATTGACACTGATGCTCTCAAGCGCTGCGTATGCAACAAACATTACCACCTTGCTCAATGCCTTGGAGCATAGACCCGAGAACAGGCTGGATATGCTGGCAATCCAAAAGAGTGTGCTTGGCGAACAGGCTGTGAGTGACAAACTGCTGCCAAGTGCCAATCTGCATCTTGGCTATGAGATCTACAACTCGCCAAACGGCATGGTACCTGTACCGCCAAACGAGTTGATCCATATGGTACAGAACAACCCTGCCGTGCCGCAGCCGTTTGCCAAGCAGATCATGCGTGAGGGTGCCTCTTTTACGTGGCCGATCTTCATCAAGTCCATCTTTACATTGAAAGAGAAAGCACGTCTGCTGCATCTTGCCGCACGTGAAAAACAGAAGCTTTCGCTGATTCAGCGTGAAGCGGTTGTCGTAGGCAGTGTGGCACAGCTGCGGTATCTGGAAGCACTGAAAGTGGCACTGAAAGCCAAAAAACGCTCCATACTTCAAACAGCCGAAAGTACAAAGCTGAAGGTCAAAGAGGGAAGGGCGCCCGAGAGTGCGCTGTTTGTGCTCGACAGCCACATCAGCGATCTGGATATATCACTCAATACCATCGATCAAAATATCAATCTGCTCACGTCCAAAATAGAGACGCTTACCGGAGTGCACTTAAAACACAGTGTACCGCTGCGTCTGCGCCACAGCGTACGCAAAGGGGAGATCTTCGCACTCAAACCGCTTGATGCCAAAGTCAAGGCGAGCCAAAAAGCGCTTCAGGCTGCCGATGAAGCCTACCTGCCAAGTGTGGTTACCAAAGGAAGCTACAACTACTCACAGGGGGATGCCTACAATAACGGCAACCGTCTGCATGAGGGGTTTGGTTCGGCAGGGATCTATCTGAATATGCCGATCTTCGACCACAGCAAAACGACAGCATCCCAAATGGCAAAGGTCTCCTATATGGAGGAGAAGACAGCGTATGAAAAGACAAAGCATGCACTGAGTGTACAGGCTTCACAGCTGACACGGGAGATTGCACTGCTCAAACGCTCTGTGGTACTGGCAAGACAAAGTGTTGCCAACCAAAAAAAACTGCTCAAGATCGCAAAGGTATCGTTTGCCAACGGGAACATCACCGAAGAGGAGTATCTGCGTTATGAAGATGCTCTGGCAA
>JALTYW010000215.1 GCA_027046415.1 Sulfurovum sp. | reverse complement strand
CTTGGACATCTTCTCACCCTTCTCATCGACTGTAAAGCCGTGGGTAATGAGCGTCTCATACGGAGAGATGTGGTTGATCGCACTGCTAAGCAGCAGTGAGGACTGGAACCATCCTCTATGCTGATCGCTTCCCTCAAGGTAGAGTGACGCGGGGTAGCTGCCTGCATCATAGTTGCCTGAACGCAGTACCGAATTCCACGTTGAGCCGCTGTCAAACCAGACATCAAGAATATCTTCGATCTTCTCCAGATCATCCGGATCGTACTTACTTCCCTCCGGTAAAAGCTCAGCAATGCTCATCTCATACCATGCATCCGCACCATGCTTGTCAAAGAGTGCAGCGATATGCTCAAGCACATCATCATCAAGGATGACTGCTTTGGTACTCTTGCTTCTAAAGAAGGCGATCGGTACACCCCAGCTTCGCTGACGCGAGATACACCAGTCGGGTCTGCCTTCAATCATCGGCTTGAGACGATTTTTTGCTGTTTCAGGGTAGAACTTGACGCTCTCAATCGCCTTGAGTGCGCTCTCTCTAAGCGTCTCATCAGAGCCTTCAGGCTTGTCATCAATTGAGATAAACCACTGATTGGTCGCTCTGTAGATAAGCGGTTTTTTCGTTCGCCAGCAGTGTGGATAGGAGTGGGTAAATTTGCTCACTTTCAGCAGGCTCTCCCCCAACAGCTCCAAAATAGGCTCGTTAGCTTTGAAGATATGCATACCGACGAATTTTTCAGGTTCAGGAAGCAAGTTCAAACCTACCACTGACTCATCATAAAGCCCTTTTTCATTGACCGGCATGATCACTTCCAGTCCATACTTGAGCCCTACTTTGTAGTCATCTTCACCATGCCCCGGCGCAGTATGGACACACCCTGTACCGCCATCCATCAAGACATGATCTCCAAGTACCACAGTAGAGGGTCTGCCGTTTAGCGGATTGATCGCCAGCAGCCCTTCAAGCTCCGTAGCAGCAATCTTACGTGAAGCGTGTCCGCTGACAACTCCCTCTTCGATCATTGCATCATAACGTGCCTCTGCAATAATGTGTCCGTCACTTGTGAGTACATACATCTCATCTGGATTGATAGAGATACCGCTGTTTGCTGGCAGTGTCCAAGGGGTTGTTGTCCAGATAACCAGTCCTGCTTTTTCATGAAGATCGAGCTTCTCTTTTGCCGCATCGGAGAGTTCGAAATGGACGTAGATAGAGTAGTCCTCTTTGTCTTCATACTCTACTTCTGCATCCGCCAGTGCTGTCTGCGCCGCCCAAGACCAGAAAATCGGTTTGTGGCGCTCAACCAATAATCCGCGTTTTGCTACTTCACAGAGTGTACGGTAGATGTTCGCTTCAAACTTGAAATCCATCGTCACATACGGGTTTTCCCAATCAGCGATCACACCGAGTGACTTGAAGCCCTCACGCTGAATATCGATGAACTTCGCCGCATGCTCACGACAGAGCGCTCTAAACTGCGCAGTAGGCATCGCCTCTTTTTTGGCTTTGCCAAGCTTCTCTTCTACCTTCTGTTCTATTGGCAGTCCATGGCAGTCCCAGCCCGGCGTCATGCGTACCGCTTTGCCTTGGAAGTAGTTGTACTTGAGGATAATATCTTTGAGGATCTTGTTGAGTGCATGCCCAATGTGAATATCGCCATTGGCATACGGAGGACCGTCATGCAGTGTAAAGAGCTCGGCACCTTCACGCTTGGCTTTCATCTGCTCATAGACACCGTTTTCAAACCATGACTGATATTTTTTGGGTTCATTTTGGGGCAGATTTCCGCGCATCGGGAAGTCTGTTTTGGGAAGAAGGAGGGTTTCTTTGTAATCCATCGTCGATAATACCTTAAGAGTTATATTATCGGGGGATTATATCCAAAAGTGGGTTAGAGGCTACTTTGG
>JALTYW010000214.1 GCA_027046415.1 Sulfurovum sp. | reverse complement strand
GATCAAGTGTGGGTTACCCTCATTGAATACTTTGGCAAGCTTGTTCTCTTTGAGATCAACATATTCACCGTTTTTGATCTTGTTCAGGATATTGACGATCTTTGCAAGTCTCTCACTCAAGCCCTCTACTCCGTCTATCACGTTTATGTTCGATTTGCCAAGCAATACAGCTGAAGTCTTGATCTCGTCAATCACATACTTCTGTTCTTTGGGTTCATTGACAAGTGACCAGTAGAGCGCATCTTCAAGTGTAGATGCATCACGCTCCCATTTTTTGATAGTGAAGTAGTTTTTAAGCCCGTAGTAGAACATATGTGCTACCGTAAAAAGAAGAAGAAGAAACATCGGCAGTACAACCCATACAGCAACAGGGAAGTTGAAGTTGATCCCCATTACCTCAATGAGAAAATTATTCGGGTTGATCATATGTACCAATGCACCTACGATCCCCATCAGCGTCAATGCCGCAAAAATATACAGACCAAGTCTCATTATTTCCCCTTTTAGCGTGTTTACTGCTCTTCTTTTTCGTTGATCTCCCTACAGACAATACAGAAACGTGCAAAGTTTTTCACTTCAAGACGCGCACGTCCTATAGGTTCTTCACACATCTCACATACTCCGTAAGTGCCATTCTTAATTTTATCCAAAGCCAGATCAATTTCCGCTAATTCTTTGCGCTGCTGTGTCAAAATAGCACTGTCCACAACCGATTCGGCAGATGCTGCAGCGTAATCTCCCTCATCATTCAGTTCAAGATCCCTCATCTCCTTTAGTTCAAGAGAAGTTCCGGCAAGGTTTTTCTCTATCTGCGCTCTTCTGTCAAGCAGTTTGTTTTTGAACTCTTCCATCTCTTTTGGTGTCAACATGTCTCTTCTTCCTATTTATGATATGGGTGGTTGTTGTTAATGCTCAGACCTCTGAATATCTGTTCGAGCAGTACAACCTTCACCAACTTGTGTGAAAGCGTTATTTTACCAAATGATACGGCATTATTACATTGATGCAAAAATCCCCTCTCAAAGCCGTATGCGCCGCCAATATAGAAGTTCACCGTAGTGCTATCCTTAAGCAGTTTTGCAAAATCGAAGCTGTCAACCTCTTTTGAAGAGGGATCAAGTGCAATGTCTTTGCCGCTTCCTATATATTTTTGCATCGCTTTTGTATAAGATCTCTGTGCCGCTTCAGGAGAGATGTCGTGTGCTTTTGCTATCTCCTTATCAAAAAGCTCTATCACTTCAACCTTTGCAAAGGGTTTTGCAATCCTTTTGTAGTGTTCTATAAGGGGAGCATAAAGCTGATCTTTCCCCTTCTTATCGATAATGATAACATTAATCTTCATGAAGCTGCCTCTGGTAAAATTACAGTATTGTATCAAAAAGGAATTGTAAAAAAGATGGGCACACTGCAGCTTGGTATCTATCCGCTCTTCTATGACGATATTACAGACAGAGACTACCTCATGAAACATATCTACCCCGATATGGAGAGGAACTACTACTGGAGTACAGATTTCTCTCCATCATACTACATTGCACAGGCAAAAGCCGGCTTCATTGCTGTCACCGATATCTATCAGGGAGAAGAGCTTCTGCTTCCTGAGATACAGTACTCTTATGCCATACTTCACTTTGAGGATCTTCATATCAGCAAAAAAGTACAAAAACTCCTCAGAAGGAAACACCTTCAGCTAACCATAGACACTTCTCTGGAGAAGATTGCAGAAGCTGTTAGAAACTACCACCAAAACTGCTGGCTTACCCCAAAGTATCTGCAAATACTCATACAGACCACCCAAATACGTGAAGATTTTCAGCCTATCGCCGCCTATATCGAAGAGAACGGCAAAGCTGTTGCAGGAGAAATAGGCTATATTATCGGCGATACCTATACCAGCTTGACAGG
>JALTYW010000213.1 GCA_027046415.1 Sulfurovum sp. | reverse complement strand
GTCTGTATCCTCTGTCTGACGCTGATGTTTCTTGAGGCGGCGTTTTCTGTCTGTGTAGGGTGTATGATCTACAAAATGATAGTCAAAGATGATCCACAGCACTGTCCCGGCGGTGTCTGTGAGATACGTAAAAAAGAGCCGATCCAGATCCTCAGTCCGTTACAAAAAGGTATTGCTGTTGTAACACTGGCAGGACTTTTGACCGGGCTCTATCTCTTTCTTGCAAAGACTGAGTCAAAGACTTTCTTTGGGGAGTTCCTTCATGAGATGGTACTGACCAAAGCGCAGCTCAAAGCAGAGGAGGAGAAAAAACTCGAAGAGGCCTTTGAGAACGAAGACTTTTAGGTCGTACCTCTCCTTGCTATTCGGTCCGGGTAGAGCGCTACCCGGCTACTTCTTAAACACACTTCCCAGCATCCCTTTGATGGCACCCTGCAGGTCGGCAGGGTAGATGACAAACTTCGAGTTGTCGCTCTTGCTGATCTGCTCAAGAGAGTTGATATAGCGGTCACCCAGCAGGAACATCGCAGGAAGCTCTTTGTCCTGTATATTGTCAGAGATGAGTCTGATCGCTTCGGCAGATGCATCGGCAAGTGCGATTTGTGCCTGTGCCTCTCTCTTGGCGGCTTCGAGTTTGCCGTCTGCTTCGAGGATGGCAGCATTTTTGTTACCCTCTGCCATCGTCTCAACTGCGCGTCGTTCACGCTCTGCAGCAGCTTGCTGTTCCATTGCTTTTTGCATAGAGCCACTTGGGTTGATATCTTGGATTTCGACAGACTTGACCGTCACGCCCCAGTCAGCGACATCATCGATGATCTGCTCTTTGAGCTTGGCTTTGATATGCTCACGGTTGCTCAGCGCCTCATCAAGTGTCATCTCCCCAAGGATCGAACGCAGGGTGGTCATGACCAACTGCTGGATCGCCAGCTTGAAGTTCTCGACACCGTAGAGTGCATTTTCGGGCTTGGTGACACGGATGAAGGTAACCGCATTGGTGGTGATAACAGCATTGTCGCGGGTGATGACCTCCTGCTGCGGGATATCGAGGATGATATCACGCGTCGATATCTTGGCACGAACAGATTCTATATAGGGGACGATGAGGTTGAGTCCAGGTTTGAGAGTACGGGAGAATTTCCCCAGTCTTTCGACGATCCACTCTTCACCCTGAGGAACGATATTGATCCCCTTGTAGAGGGTGACGATGACGAGTATAGCCAGTATGATGACGATATTGAGTGCTTCCATATTTTCTCTCCTTTGTATTTAGACTTTTGCTACTTTGATGAGTTGACCGATGATCTCGACGATCTTGACCCGCTCACCTTTTTCTATGGGATGATCGGCGATGGCGATCCACTCTGTCTGACCAAGTACAGGCACATCGAAGTGTACCTTGCCTTTCTTGTGCGGTTCGATCGTTTTGGTAACGGTGCCGAGCATATGGAGGTTATAGTTGGACTGTCCTGTGTCGCTGACATTTTGCTGAGCCATCCACTTTTTCCATGCCATCAGATATCCTGCACTCAGTGCCGTCCAGATCAGTACCTCATAGGTAAAAGTGATCGGATAGATATAGTCAAGCAGTCCCACAGTGACAGCAGCGATCCCAAGACCCAGCAGGATAAATGTTCCCGTATTTATCTCCAGTATCAGCAAAAGCAGCCCCGCAACAACCCAGTGCCACCAGAGGATACTCTCGTTTAGCATTGCAAGCATTCTTTATTTCCTTAAAGTTTATTGAAATTCATTATACCATAAAACTATCGTTATAAAAGTCAAGTAATATTTGGATATAATCGCGAAAATTTTACACATCAAGGATAAACGATGGCAGAACATTTGAATGTATATTATGACAAAGATTGTGATCTCGATCTCATCAAAAGCAAAACAGTTGCGATGA
>JALTYW010000212.1 GCA_027046415.1 Sulfurovum sp. | reverse complement strand
GAGTATGATGATATCGGCAACATGGGTCACAGACCAAGAATCAAGGGTGGTTACTTCCCAGTTATGCCAACAGACTCTATGGTAGATCTCAGAGCGGAAATGATGCTCCTTCTTGAAGAGGTAGGTCTTGAAGTAGTTCTCGGACACCACGAAGTGGCACAGGGACAGGGTGAGATCGGTGTTGTATTTGGTGACATCATCACAGCGGCTGACAACGTACAGAAGTACAAGTATGTCGTTAAAATGGTAGCGCACCTCAACGGCAAGACTGCAACATTCATGCCTAAGCCTATCTATAACGACAACGGTAACGGTATGCACGTTCACCAGTCTATCTGGAAAGACGGCAAAAACCTCTTCTACAAAGAGGGTGAATACGCGAA
The DNA here is from genome assembly GCA_027046415.1 of Sulfurovum sp. Classification (GTDB taxonomy): domain Bacteria; phylum Campylobacterota; class Campylobacteria; order Campylobacterales; family Sulfurovaceae; genus Sulfurovum. The sequence goes on along the minus strand of JALTYW010000212.1, from coordinate 8,950 downwards.
CCTCTCCAAAACAGCGCTTGACTACCTCAGTGGTATCTTCAAACACAAAGATGCAGTTGCAGCATTTACCAACGCTTCTACCAACTCTTACAAAAGACTCCTGCCAGGATTCGAAGCACCAAGAATCCTCACATACTCTGCACAGAACAGATCTGCTGCATGTCGTATCCCTTACGGAGCGGGTGAGAAGTCAACAAGAATCGAAACACGTTTCCCTGACTCAACATCATGCCCATACCTTGCCTTCACTGTACTGATGATGGCTGGTATCGACGGTATCAAAAACGGCGGTTACGAGCTTGTAGGACCAATCAACGAAGACCTCTTCGAATGGTCAAGAGACGAGCTTAAAGAGAGAGGTATCCCTGAACTGCCAAACAGCTTCAGAGATGCACTTGAAGGTCTGGAAGCAGATCATGACTTCCTGACACCTGTCATGAACGAAGAGTTCATCAGCACCTATATCGACTATCAGTTCGAAAGACACGTGATTCCTGTCGAAGGTCGTCCTACAGCATACGAGTATATCTCTACTTACTCTTGCTAAACCCTCTCCGGGCTTCGGCTCGGGATTTCCTCCCTCTTCTTTTTCTATCTCTTTTCTTAATGATCTTATGCTCTTTTTAATACAGATACCTATGCATACACTACGTAGGGTGCATAGCCATGCACCTTATTGATCATTTGTATGAATGGTGCGTGATTACGTACCCTAACATCATCTCTCTACAGAGTCAAGGTTTCTGTTTTCACAAGAATGACAGCATCTTGGAGTCGGAGGCTTCATCCCCGCTGAACATGATGTACAATAAATCTATATATTGCCGAAGCTAAAGCTTTCGGTTCCAAATTGGAAACTTTAGGTTATTCTTGAACTTGCGTCTATCCGAAGCTGAAGCACGCTGTTCCAAGAAGTGTTACAAGAAATGGAATGAGACGCTATGCAACAAACAACTTCGTCTCTTTCTCTTTTTTAAAGAAGGTAAAGTAGCTCCAGAGTACTGTACCGTACACAAAGATAGAAAGTACGACGACACCTGTGGTTACGGCTTCAAACATCGCTTTGTATTCAAAGCTGTTAGGAATCATGTGTACCAAAATAATGGAGAGTGCCCCTTTCATACCGGAAAATGTCAAGATAAACCACCCCTCTGCCCCTACCGGTTTGACAGAGTGAAGGGTTTTGCCAAAAAAGGCGAATTTTGCCATGGAGAGTGCACGAATCAGTGTCGTAACACCGAACATAATAAGAATCTCGTTTCTGTATACCCAAAGTTTGTCAAAATCAACCATCTCCGCAAGCACAAAGAAGATCACTACCGCGGCGATATACCCAAACTCTTTTGCCATCTCATAGATGTATTCCAGACGCTCTTTGGTGGTTGCAACAACCGACCCAAGGCGAAGCGTGCGGAAAACACTTTTGCGTTTTTTCCCCTCTGCTGCTTCGATCTCCTGCAGATCCATATCGATCCATGCCTTGGTAGCGATGATCGCCGTAATAAGGGTCAAAATGCCACTGACATGGAAATGCTCACCCAACAGATAGGCGGCATACCCTTCGATAATAAATGCAAACAGCTCTCCACGCTTGTCTGAAAAAAGTTTCATCAGCATATAAAACCCATACCCCAATACAAGTCCAAGCCCCATACTCACGGCAAAGACACGCAGTGCCTCCTCGGCTGCATGGGCAGCATCTATATGCCCGCTAAGCATCCACGGCAGCCCTATGAAAAAGAAGGCAATAACCGCTGTGGCATCGTTACCCAGAGACTCCCCTTCAATGAGTACTTTTATGTCATGATCTATCCCTTTGAAACGGGAGAGTACCGACTGTACACTGACCGCGTCGGTTGCCATATTGATCGCAAAGAGTGACACATAGGCACCAAGGGACAACCCTTCAAAGACACCAAAGTAGGAGAGACTTGCACCAAAGGCGATGGAGAGTGCTACCGCTACCACTGCAAGATAGAAGATACTCCAGGCATGTTTTTTGATATCTGAAAAGTGCAGATGCAGAGCATCTGCCATAAAGATCAATGGAATACAAAAGAGGATGATCGTATCAAAATGCTCCGCCATATCGATGGGGACTGCCGCTTTGAAGTAGGCATAGGTCAAATAGGAACCACTCAGCAGCAGAAAAACCGAAGGGATTTTCAGGCGGCTGGCGATAGCATCGGAAAGAACAACCAGACTGAGTATGGTGATCAACATGATCTGTGGTGCAAAGCTATGCATGTGTCTCCTTTAGGAAAGTTTCGAGTACTTCTGCATTCTGATACCCTTTTTGGCATACCATATGTCCTTCTTCATCCACCATCACAACTGACGGGAATGCTGTCGCTCCCATGGAACGGGCTTTAGCAAAATCGTGTTCGGTCAGCACTTCAGCTCGTTCACTCAAAAAGAAAAAAGCAAACTTTCCGCTGTTGCCAAAGAGCTGTTCATAGTAGCCTTGCAGCAGGCGCGGGTTGGTAATGTCAATCCCCTGTGCATAAAATGCGTGTTGAATTTTGTGCAGATAGTCAAATGCAGCCTCTGTGCCAAGCAGTTCACGTACTGTTACCACCGCTTTGCATGCGGAGTAGGTGTCATAATTAAAACGCTCTTTTTCAAGCAGGATTTCATCAAACGGCTGTCCTGTTGTTTCTGCTACATTGTGCCAATGACTTCGAAGATATGCTTTTGCTGCATCATCCCAGACCATCTCACCGGCACGCCGCAGCCCTCCCATCACCAAACCAATATCATAACTGTCAGTATATTTGTCTCTTATCGCTTCGACTACCGGGGCAAAACCCCAGCACCATGAACACATAGGATCAAGAACAAAGTAGAGTGTTTTCATTAAAAGAGTGTCCCAACATCTTCTGAAGCCGGTGTCTGGGGAGCGGCCTTTGGCGGATGGAGAGGGTCGCCCTCCTCTTTTTTCTCTTCCGGATCTTCATCAATGTTGATTGTTTCTGCAAAACCAATATCGTCATCATTCTCCTGAATGATCATTTTATCTTCCGGCGTCACATCCTCTTCCGGCTCTTCACTGATCATATAGCCGTCATCATCTTCACGATAGGTTACATCTTCACGCTGATCAAAAGGCACTGTCTGTTTTTCGGATTTTGGCAATGGAGATGTTTTGGTATAAAGCTCTTTTCTCCCTTCATACTCACCTACAAATACCCCCTCTGGTATATCGAATGTCCTTTTTGTATCAGGGTAGAGATCAAGCAAATGTCTATAATAGTATGCAAATGCCGGTGCCGCTGTCGCTCCACCTGTCGCACCGCGCCCTATAGGACGGTTGTTATCCCGCCCAAACCAGACAATGGTTTCGATCGTAGGAGAGTATCCACAGAACCATGCATCGACATTTTTGTTGGTCGTACCTGTTTTCCCGGCAAGTTCGATCCCTTTTACCTGTGCATTTCTTCCCGTTCCCCGTTTGACGACATCTTTGAGAATATCGGTCATCAGATAGGCCTGTTCGGGCGTGGTAAAATTCGCAATCTCCTTGGGGCGTGTCTCATAGATCACTGCCCCCTCTTTGGAGATGATCTTGCTGACAAGTCTCGGCTCGATCATATGCCCCTTATTGGAAAAGACCGTATAGATCTGTGCCATCTTAAGCGGACTGAGACCGAGGTTTCCAAGGGCAATGGACATATCATGCGGGATATGCGGGACATCAAGAAATGCAAGCCGCTTTCGTATGGTACTGACTCCAATGTCGGAGACCAGATTGATGGTCGCAAGATTTCGAGAGTGTACCAACGCCTCACGTAGCGGCATGAAGCCTTTAAAGTTGCGCTCATAGTTTTTTGGCGACCAGATTTTTGGTTTGCCGTTTTGATAGTACTGGAAGGTTCTTGCGAGGTCAGTCAGCGGCGTTGCCGGGTTGTACCCCATATCCAGTGCTGTCTGGTAGATGAACGGTTTGAATGCCGAACCGGGTTGACGCTCTGCCTGTGTTACCCTGTTGAACGCTGACTTTTTGTAGTCAACACCGCCAACCATAGAAAGGATATCACCTGTACTGCTCTCAACCGAGACGAATGCACCGTTGATCGTCGAAGTTTTTGGATCTTCCTTGTAACGCTTCAGCACTCTTTTGTAAGCATAGTCAAGTGCTTCTTTGGCAATCTTTTGCTGTTTCATATCAATGGTCGTATAGATCTGATAGCCGCCGGTACGCACATCTCCAAGTTTGTTCTTGAAACGCCGTACCACCTCATCAACGATATAAGGCGCAATATTTTGTCGCAACGATGTCTTATAGACTTTAGGTGACTCTTTGACCGCTTTGAGGTACGCGTTTTCACTCAGCCACCCAAGACTTTTCATTCTGTATAGTACATTGTTCGCACGGTTGAGGGCACGTTCATAGTGTTTGAGCGGGTTGTAGTAGCTTGGGGCATTGGGCAGACCGACCAACATCGCTGCCTCTTTGAGTGTCAGCTCGCTAAGATCTTTGTGAAAGTAGCCGTCAGCTGCTGTCTTCACCCCGTAATAGTTGTTTCCGTAACTGATCTCGTTCAGATAGCGCTCAATAATCTGCTCTTTGGTCAAAACATGCTCTATCTTGATCGCGAGTATCGCCTCTTTGATCTTTCTGGCAAGCTTCTTTTCATTGGTGAGGATTTTATTCTTGATAAGTTGTTGGGTCAGGGTACTTCCCCCCTCAACGAATCTGCCTGCTTTGATATCCTTCAATACTGCCCGAAGGATCGCATCTGGGTTGACACCGCTGTGCTCAAAGAACTTGGTATCCTCCATCGCGATAAGCCCCTCGACAAGGTAACTTGGCAGCTCATCGTAGCGTGCATAGAGACGGTGCTGTTTTTTGAAGACATAGGCGAGTTTTTTTCCATTGCGGTCATAGACCACCGAGGAGATTTCGGGCTTGTAGTTGATCAGTTTGTCCGCATCCAAAGAGATCTCATCATACGCATAGATAAATGCCGCGATCAACGCTACAGCGAAGATCATAGCAGTGATGATGGACCCTTTGATCAAACTAAACACTCAAACCCTTTTTTATGTTTATTGTACCAAGTTAAGCCTAATGAGTCTTAACAGATGGCGTAGCTTCTCTTCCGATACTTCGGCATTGAGGATCACGCGCAAGATGGGTTTTGCAACCGTAGGCTGGCGGATGGCACCCACCAGATAGTTTTGCTCCATCAAGCCTTTCTGCATAAAGAGTGCAAATTCGTTATCCGGCACTTCAATGGGCAGAATGAGGCTTTCACAGACCCTATCCAACTCTTCTTTAACAATCTCTTGCCGCGCTTTGATCTTTGCTCTTAGCTTTTTGGCATTTTTACGGATATACTTCATATTGACATACGCCAGTGCCGTATCGAATACCGATGGAGCCGTAGCGTAGATGACCGTCTTGGCACGGTTTTCCAAAAAACTGATCACGGTTTTTGACGCGAGGATGTAGGCTCCGTAACTGCCATAGGCTTTGCCCAGTGTGCCCATCTTGATATGCCGCTCATGGGGTACAATACCATAGTGTTCAAAGATCCCCAGCAGTTTTTTGCCAAGCACACCGGCACTGTGCGCCTCATCGACGATCAGCAGTGCACCGCTTTGCTCAGCCACATCAAAAATCTCACGCGCACACAGATCACCACCCATCGAGTAGACACCCTCTACTGCGATGATCTGCCGGTTGGCAGGGTGCGCTTTGAGCTTTTCCTCAAGATTGGCAGGATCGTTGTGTGCAAACGTCACCACACGATCTCCCAGCAGCTGTGCCGCCATCACACCGCTGGCATGGTACTCCTCGTCCATAAAGAGCATATCACCTTTGCGTACCAATGATTCGATCAGTGCCATATTGGCAAGAAATCCGCTGCCGACAACCATCCCCTCTTCAAAACCGTTTTGCTCTGCCATCTCCAGTTCAAAGATCCGATGGATCGGATGGTAGCCATTGACCAATTGGCTTGCCTTGGCACTGACGGTAGCATACTCATCGACCAGTTTGCACGCCTTTTTAAACTGCTTCTTTTTGGTTGAAAGTCCAAGATAGTCGTTAGAGGCAAAATCATCGAGCATATCGGAGTAGAGGTGACGCTCTCTGAAACGTCCCGCTTTTTTGAGGGCTTCAAGTTCTTTAGTGTACATTGGCTCTCCTTATCCACGGCAGCAGTGTTTCCACCTGAAGTCCCATTGCCGTACTCTCATACCCTCTGACCTCCTGGATATACTTTTTGCAAAACCCCTCAACCATGCAGCCGCCCGCTTTACCCTGCCATTCGCCGCTTTGAAGATAGGCTTCGAGATCATCCTCATTAAATGGGGCAAAACGGTAATGGGTTGCAGAGGTATCAACAAAAAGAAAATCTCGACACTGAAAATGTACCGAAGAGACAATCGCAATGTGTGCACCGCTTTGCAGCTGCAAAATACGGCGGGCATCCTCTCTATTGTGGGGTTTTCGCAATATCTTCCCCTCTTGGGTAGCAATCACGCTGTCCGCACTCAATAACGGCATATCCAAACCGTACGCCTGCTTGGCTGCCTCCAATTTCCCTTTGGATGCACGGTAGACAAACTCGGCAGCACTCTCTGTCTTTATCTGATCTTCATCAAAATTAACCGGTTTTTGGATAAATTCGATACCAAATTTTTGCAGCAACAGTGCGCGGCTTTGGGACTGTGAGCAGAGACATAGCATCAAAAGCCCCGCAGTGCCACACCCAGCCAGAGTGCCAGCACACCAAGCGCGATATTGACAGGCAGAAGGTACTTCGGTACGATCACCACTGCCGCTTTGGCAGCAGGCAGATCCCCTGCATCAAAAAGCTTTTGTGCCTTTCTACGCTTGAGGTACATCCATGTGAAGTTGGCTGTCATCACCATCCAAATCACCTCTTTGGCATGTACGATCTGGTAAATACCATAGGCTGTCTGGTTAATGACATTGCCGCTCTCATCCACCGCTGCAATGCGAAAGCCAAGCCCTACCGCCATCAATACGGCTGTTACGATCAGCACTGCAATGAAAGGCATAACAATATGGAAAAGGTTTTTGGTAATCTGCAGGGTTTTGCCAAGTCTGATGGCGGGGTCATCAATGCTCTGCATCACCGGATGCACGGCAAAACGCACCGCGATCATCCCCCCGACCCAGATAAATGCAGAGAGGACATGCAAAAAAACGATCTCATGTGCATAGTTTCCAAAGAGATTTACCATCGCCTCTTTCATCAGTTACCACCCTCTACAGTTTCAGCAAGGTAGGTTTTTGCCTCTTCCATCGCCATGCCGATCTTGGAAGCATCTTTTCCGCCGGCTTGTGCAAAGTCAGGACGTCCGCCGCCGCCACCGCCAACTACCGGTGCAACCGCTTTGATCCAGTCACCCGCTTTGACAGGTGTGTTTTTAGAACCGGCAGCAAGGAGTACCTTTTCACCCTTTTTCTGGAAGAGCATGATGGCAATGTTGTCATATTTGTTCTTCGCTTCATCGATCATCTCTTTGATGTCTCCGGCATCGACCTCTTCGACAATGACATTGATACCGTTCACATCGACAGGTGTCAGCTCTTTCTTTGTCGCACTGAGGGCTGTTTTGAGTTCGCCTTTGAGGGTTTTGATCTCCTCTTTGAGCTTGCTAATGCCCGCAAGAGGATTCTGATTTTTCACCTCATCTTTGATCTGCTCAATCTCACCTCTGAGCCCCTTGACCTTCTCTACCGCCGCACGGCCGCAAATGGCTTCAATACGTCTGACTCCCGCACTTACACCGCTCTCTTTGGTGATCATAAAGAGCCCGATCTGTGCCGTGTTCTCCACATGCGTACCACCACACAGTTCTACGGAAGCATCGCCCATGCTTACCACACGTACCTTCTCACCGTACTTTTCACCAAAGAGTGCCATAGCACCGGAATTTTTCGCTTCATCAATGCTCATGATCTCCGTTTTACGCGGAATAGCACGCTGCACTTTGTCATTGACCCAATCCTCTACCTTCTGCAGCTCCTCTTTAGTAAGTGCTTTGGGGTGAGAGAAGTCAAAACGCAAACGCTTGTCATCGTTGAGTGAGCCCGCCTGAGAGATGTGGTCGCCCAACACCGCACGCAGCGCTGCATGCAGCAGGTGGGTTGCCGAGTGGTGCTTTTCGATCTCCGCACGGCTCTGATCGACAACCGCTTCGATCTCATCCCCCACAGCAAGCTTTCCTTCCACTTCAGAAAGATTCATATCAAGGAATTTCTTGGTATCCAATACCTTAATTCCTAATTCCTCATTCCTCATTCTTAATTCACCTTTGTCACCAACCTGTCCGCCAGACTCCGCATAGAACGGTGTCTTCTCCAGCATCACCCAGCCCTTGCCATCAATCCTATCAACTTCTTTAAAGTTCTCATCAAGCAGTGCCAGCACCTTGGTGGTGGTTTGAGTCGTCTCATAACCGACAAACGTGTTCTCACCAAAACGCTCTTTGAGCTGCTTAAAGTCACCGGTTGTCGCAGCATCGCCACTGCCTTTCCAGTTTGCTTTAGACTGCGCTTTCTGTGCTTCCATCTTGGCATTAAAACCTTCGATATCGAGTCCAATGCCCTTTTCTCTAAGCATATCTTCGGTCAAATCAAGCGGGAACCCGTAGGTGTCGTAGAGTTTAAATGCCACTTCGCCGCTAAAAGCAATACTGTCAGAAAAATGATTTTCTACTGTAAAAATCAATTTCTTTTCAATTTCCTGAGAAATTCCACTTGTTATTTTCCCTGATTTTATATTACCTGACGTGTCTGATAATTGAAAGTACAAGTTACCATTTTTTTGTGTAATTATTAAATCACCCTCTTCTGTTGACAATGTTTTATTTTTTGGAATACGATTGACTGCATCATAAAATGTATTATAATATTCTTCATTAAAAAGCTTAATACCTGACTCTATTGTCGCAAAGAAGCGCTCCTCTT
>JALTYW010000211.1:26097-34865 GCA_027046415.1 Sulfurovum sp. | reverse complement strand
ATGTTGGCATGGAGGCGGAGTGATGTCGCAGTCAAGTGCCGATACGGTGATGTACATTCTTTATGCCGTGATCATCGTGGCGACCATTGTCATTTTGAAGATGCCCAAGAAGAAGTGAAATATCGAGTGGTAATAGTGTGTTAATGCTTCTAGGATATACTGGAAAGTATGATGCAGATACTACTACTTGAAGATGACAAAATCCTATGTGCAAGCCTCAAAGAGTACCTTGAAAGCGAAGGGTACAGTGTCGATACAGCACACCGGGGTACAGAGGTGTTCGATCTGACATTTTCAAAACAGTACGATCTCTATATTTTGGATGTCAATGTGCCGGAGACAGACGGTTTTGATGTACTTAAAGCACTTAAAGAAGCAGGGGATGAGACACCTGCAATCTACATAACCGCGCTGACCGATATCAACTCCATCTCCAAAGGCTTTCACATTGGCGCAGAGGACTACATTAAAAAACCGTTCGATCCTGAAGAGCTTGTGATCCGGATCAAGAGCAAATATGAGAAACCGGATAGGCTGATAGCACTGCAGGGGTTGACTTATGATCCTCTAAACAGAACCATTCAAAAAGAGGGTGAGATCATTACCCTTGGGGAGGTGCAGGCAAATCTGTTTCATACACTTGTCATGCGCTGCAATACTGTAGTGGACAGCTTTGCGTTAATGGATTTCCTCGAACAGCCAAATGCCAATGCCCTGAGGGTCAACCTTGCAAAACTCAAAAATAAACTGGGCATTGAGATCAAAAATGTCCGGGGACAGGGGTATATGATTGAAAACCTATGAAGCGGAGTCTCTGGCAAAGAGCTTTTTGATCTTTTTTCTGCTTCTTGAAGTGCTTCTGGCGATTAATGCGTGGTATGAATATGGTGTACAGAAGAGAGTGCTCGAGGAGAAGATAAGGGATCGTATGAGGCTGTGTGCCTATACAATTGAGTGTGAAGGGATGCGGACTGACTTTGTCGACCGTAGTAAAGGAAAAGAGGAGAATATTCTTTATCGAAGCCAAGGAGATCTATACAGCTACTTCACTGTTCCCAAAGCAGAAAAACACCTCATGAAAGTGATCTATCCGAAGCAGCGTTATGAAACAGCAGTCGAAACAGTGAAAAAAGAGCTTATGCACAAGTTTTTGCTCTATACCCTTTTCTCTGCAGCAGTCTCTTTTCTTTTTGCCCTCTATGCACTGATGCCGCTTCGCAGAGCACTCCGACTGAACGAAGAATTTGTCAAAGATATCCTTCATGACTTCAATACGCCGTTAAGTTCCATGAAGATCAATCTTCAGCTTTTTAGAAAAGAGGTTGGCGAGAGTGCCAAGATCGCGAGGCTGGAGAACAATATTGAGACCATGCTCTCTTTGCAGGAGAATCTGCAAACGTTTCTCAAGGGCATACAGACGCAGACAGAGGTATTTGATATTACCGCGCTAATCAATGACAGACTGCCTTACTTTGAGGTACTTTACCCCGATATTATTTACCATGCAGATCTTACCCCATTTAAAATACGGGCGAACAAAGATGCCTTTGCCCGTATTATTGACAACCTTCTCAGCAATGCCGGAAAATATAATAAAGCTGAGGGACAGGTACTGGTAATGATGGATGGAAATCAGCTTAAAATAGAAGATACAGGTAAAGGCATAGCCCATCCTGAAAAAGTCTTTGAACGTTACTATAAAGAGCAGGAACGGGGTGTTGGGATTGGGCTGCATATTGTCAAAAAGTTGTGTGATGAGATGCACATAACTATAAAGATCAGCAGCAGACAAGGAGAGGGGACAACCTTCTCTCTTGATCTTTCTCGGGTTACTGTGTAGCGTTCTGTGCTTTGAGAAGCTCCATGATGCGCCGCTTGAAACGGGGATCATGATTTGTCTCATAAGTAGCAATGAGTGTTTCAAGTGATCCCTCTTGAAGCAGTTTTTCCTGCTGGAGGGTTTCCAAACGGTGTTGTAAAATCGTATATTGCGCAGGGGTCAGATCTATACGGCTTTGGGGTGTGTTGAGGTAATTTCCAAGCTCGTACATTGAAGCACGATAGCGGTAGTAGTGGTATGGCGTCTGGTTTGTAACAGGTACTACTGTTGAAGCGGTCTGCTCCCTGTCAAGTGCAATTTGAAGTTTCTTTGCGATGTGTTGAATTTCTTCTTTTTTTTCTTCGGTATCGGCTCTTTGGCTGTAGTATCTTAGGTAGGGCTCTATCAACTGCTTGGGTAGATTGTCATGAATATCTGAGAGTATATTGCTTTGGTAGCTTCGTATGGCATCTTCATAGCGCGTTTTGAGTTTTGAGTAGTCGGTAATGTCGATGAGGTATGTTTTGACCCCTTTGTAGCGTCGTAGACCGCTATGAATGACATAGCCTTTCTCTTTCGGGTCTTTAAGTGGTATATATCCGTACTGTGCAAGTTTTCCAAAGAGCCGGTAGCGGCTTGTCTTGAACCGAAGAGGTGCTTTTGAAGGCGAAAAAAATCGGTAGAGTTCATAGGTGTTTCCACGGTGCAGCAGTACGCCAAGGTCATGCCGTTTTTGGTGTATCAGCAGCAGATAGGGTTTTTTGTTTGCAAACAGCCGAAGGTTTTCCCTTGAGAAGTAGGCTCTGTTATGCTTGACAAAACGGCTCTGTCTTACTGTGGTTACTTTGTCTATTTCATCAGTCAGAAACAGCTGGTTAATGCTGCATCCGTGGAAAAGTAGCAATAGTATAAACAAGAGTGCTTTTTTCAAATGATATCTCCATTCATAACCGTTTTTTTGTGTAGCTCGATTGATATAGTATACATGAGTTTAGGTTTAGAGAATATAAAGGAATATAGCGCAAACATAACTTCGGGTTTTGAATCTGCCAATGGAGAGAAGGAAGGAGTAGTATGGTACCCAAAACCCGGAGCCAATGCAGTATTATCTCTTGTCACCTCCTGGATGGATGGTTTCATTGCTGTCATACTGTGGGCAAGACACAGACATATCCTCCTCTTCCTGGTTCTGAAGCATCTCAAGCATAATGTGTGTTACTGTAAACTGATGCTTGACTTCGGTATTGGAGGCAAAAGCCATCGTGTGTACCGAGAAGAGAAGAAGTGAAATCATATATCGTGTCATCGTTGCCCTTTGCAGCATGAAACCATGCCTTTGTATTGGTGTACAAATATTGTAATGCAAAAGCGTTACTTCTGTATTACCTGCATAGGTAACAGGATGGGAAGTAGGATGTTTGGCAATGTATAGATGGGCATATTTGCTGTAGAAAAAGAGAGATATTCCCGGTTTTAAAACCGGGAATAAACAAGGGAGACTGTGAAATGATTTGGAAAGGAGAGGGTTACTTCGCTTCTTCAGAAGGAGCTTCTTTTTGTGTATTGTTTTTGTCCTCTTTGGTCTTGGGTGTGGTGTCTTTTTGAGGAGCAGGTGTCATGATTTTTGCATCTTGCATGATCTGGTCAACAGTCGCTTCCATTTTTTCGACATCATTTGCCTGTGCAAAGAGTGTTGTCATCGCTACAGCAGCGATCAGCATTGTCAGTTTTTTCATGGTATATCCTTTAAGATTAGGTTTATAAGTCGGATCGATATCCGAACAAACGAATGATAGGACAATACCATTACTTGAGCATTACCGCTTTAAACTCTCCCTGATGGCTTCTGCAATCTTTTCCGCCTTGGCACCGAGTACGATCTGTATGGCATGTTTGTCCGGGCGGATAACCCCTTTTGCGCCGAGTGCTGTAAAGTCGGCATCGTTGAGTATCTCGCTGTTGTGTACCTGTATACGCAGCCGGGTGATACAGGCATCTGTATCGATAATGTTCTCCGCACCGCCGAGTGCGCGGATGAAAGCTTCAGCCTCATTGTCGCTGTTTTGTTGTGAAGAGGGGGTGTCTGAGAGTTCGGTTTCCATGATCTTTAGTTTGAACAGCCTGATGGTGTAGTAGCTGATCACAAAGTAGAGGATGCCAAATATGATACCAAGCGCAATGATGCGCAGCGGATGGGTGGCAAGTTTGTAGTTGATGAGGTAGTCAATGAAACCTGCGGAGAAACCAAACCCTGCATGGATGTCCAGTGCCTGTGCTGCTGCGAGTGAGAGTCCGGTAAGCAGGGCATGGATGACAAAGAGCAGTGGAGCAGCAAACAAAAAGAGAAACTCCATCGGCTCGGTGATGCCGGTCAGAAACGAGGTGAAGGCAACACCCGCAAGGATGGCAGCGGCTTTTTTGCGGTAGGCTTTGTCGGTATTGAGGTAGATTGCGTATGCCATGGCGGGCAGTCCGAACATCATCACAGGGTAGAACCCTGCCATGTAGGTACCGGCACTTTTGTCTCCGGCAAAGAAGCGGTGGAGGTCTCCATTGGCAACAAGCTGTGCACTCTCTTTGATGTAGTGGTACTCACCAAGCTGAAACCAGAACACGGAGTTGAGGATGTGGTGCAGCCCAAGCGGAATGAGCAGACGGTTGAGTGTACCGTAGATGAAGGTGCCAACCTCACCCAGACCGATGATGGCATTGGAAAACACATCAATCGCCTGCTGGGCATACTGCCAAAAGTAGCCGGCAAGCACGCCTACTACAATGGCAGCCAGTGCAGTGACGATGGGTACAAAGCGTTTGCCTCCGAAAAATCCGAGGAATTCTGGCAGTTTGACGGTGTGGAAGCGGTTGTAAAGTGTACCGGCAATAACACCGATGATGATACCCACAAAGACACCCATGTTGACATCTTTGTCAATACCGGTGTAAACCGCTTTGGCAATGAGCACCCCGACAGCACCGCTGAGTGCGGCAGCCCCGTCATTGTTTTTGGCAAGCCCGTAGGCAATCCCTACACCAAAAAGCAGATCGAGGTTGGCAAAGACTGTCTCTCCCGCATCTTTCATGATGTGGGCGACCTCTCCGTCAAAGATGTCTCCAAATCCCAGTCTTAGCAGCAGTGCCGCCACAGGCAGCACGGCAATAGGGGTCATCAGCGCTTTGCCGATCTTTTGCAGCAGGTTAAACATGGCGTATCCTCTCTTTGGTATTGGCAACAGCTTTTGCCGAGACACTCAGTGTGGTTACCCCGCACGTGACAAGCCGTTCAATAGCAGCTTCATCTGCGGCAAGCTCTCCGCAGATGCTGACCGGCTTTTGGGCATGGCGTACACAATGTGCAATGGCAGCAAAGAGTGCCTCAGAACGCGGGTCGAGAGAGAGTGTCGGGTGGGTACGTTCAACGGCGTGCAGATACTGGTTGAGGTCGTTGCTGCCGATAGAGTAGAAGTCCACTTCCTGATTGAACGCCTCCATCAAAAAGAGGACAGAGGGCACCTCCACCATCATGCCAAACGCGATGTTGTCAATGCTGCAGCTGTACTTTTCAGCAACCTCCACAGCAAAGCGTTTTGCCGTGATGAATTCTTCCGGTGTGGCAACCATGGGGAACATGACCTTCACGGCTTTGCCCTCTGCTGCATCGAAAATGGCATGCAGCTGCTCCTCCATGATATCAGGATGGCTTTTAAAAAGCCGTACGCCCCGGATACCAAGAAAGGGGTTGGACTCCTCTGGCAGATCGATGTAGGGCAGGGCTTTGTCGCCGCCTGCATCGAGGGTGCGCACAGTCACTTCGTCAAAGAGTTCAAAGATAGCACGGTAGGTCTTTTTTTGTGTGTGATAGTCGGGTTTCACCTCTCCAAAAAGAAACTCCGTACGCAGCAGACCGATCCCCTCAGCACCTGCCTCTTTTGCCTCTTTTGCCGAAGTTGGATCGGTGACATTGGCAAGTACCTTAATGATTTTTCCGTCGGTGGTACGTGCAGGTTCAAAACGTTTTGCATGGGCGTGGTCTGTACGCTTTCGGATGGTCTCTTCTCTCTTTTGTGCCTGTGTCATGTCTGACGGTACAGGCGAGGGGACAAGCACACCGGCAGAGGCATCGAGAATGATTGGTGTATCGGAGGGCGGTATCACGTCAGTAGCGATGAGGGTGGGGATGCCCTCTGCACGCAGCAAAATAGCTGTATGCGAAGCAGGTGACGTGTGATGCAGGATGACACCACGACAGGCAGAAGGCAATGTTTCAACTTCTGATGGGAGTAGGTCGTCTGCTTCAAGGATGAAAGGGGTAGCGGGGTAGTCAACGACGGTATGGTACCCCATCGCGCTTTCAATGCGACGGAGCAGGTCGCGGTAGTCGGTGCATTTTGCCTCCATGGCACTGCCTTGGAGCGTTTGGCACGCCTCTTCAACCGTCTCTCTCATCGCTTCGAGTGAATTAACACTCTCAAGGAGGGTTTCAAGCAGGGTTTTTTGTGCCAGTGCAATCTCTTTCTCTTTGGTGTCAGCATGGGACAAGTCTTGTAGTACCGTTTCCACAGCAACTGAAAAAGGGTGTGGTGTCTCCTGTACGGTTTTAGCGTGGTAACGCCACAGAGGAGCAACGACGATCCCCGAGGCAATGGTCTCTCCGGGAATGGTTTGTGCGGTATAGGCGGTACTCTCCTGTTTGAGGGGCTCTGGTGTTGCACTCTCCTTTTCCATAAGTGTTTCGAAGGTACGGGTAAGTGCCTCTATGGCAGCCTCGGCATCTTTTCCCTTGCAGACGAGGTCGAAATGGTCACCGTGTTCAAGCCCGAGTGAGAGCAGTGCGTTGAGATTTTTGGCATCGACACTCTTGCCGCGGGTCTCCGCTTCGATGCGTGAGGCAAACTTTTTGGCTTCTGTTGTAAAGACAGCAGCCGGGCGCAGGTGGAAACCGTTGGCAGAGCTGACATGCAGTACAACGGTACGGCTTTTGGCGAAGAGCCCGTCAAAGAGTCCCATGGGTTACTTGATGTCCCTTACACAGCGCACATAACGGTCGTAATATTCTGATGCACGGCTGCTGGCACCGCGTTTGAAGTTGACACCCCAGTATTCGTCATCGGAGTCAGCAATAGGGGTGCTGCTCCAGTAGAAAGACACCTTTTCTATGTAGTCGAATGCTTTGAATGTCGCCGGAGAGACACGGCTGTAGTCAACGATACTGAGCAGCTCTTTAATAGTAGGCAGCCGCCAGTCGGTGTAGCCGCCGAGCTTGAGCTCCTTGCAGTAAAGCTTCGCTTTGGGGTGGGTGATCTTGACCTCCTTGACATGCGGAGTATCTTCCCACATCAGTCCGGTACGTGTATCTTTAACCATCGTAGCTTCAGCGAACAGGAAGAGGGAAGAGAGGGCTAAGAGCGGTATCGTTTTGTGCATCATAAAACTCCTTTGAGACATAGGTTGGATGCAATAGTATAGCAAATCAAAACAAAACTTTGCTATACTGAAAAGAAAACCAGGATCACACTATTGAAATATCTTATTGAATTTATTGAAGCCAAAAATATAACAAAGAGTACTATTTATACTCATCTAAAATGTACAGAGGAGGAGGCGAAACTGCTGCAGTATGTCTGCCGCCGCTATGTGAGAGGGATAGAAGAGGTGTCTGTACTTGAGATGCTTCAGGAGATTTTCCCCAAATCCACCTATCTTTACTTGAAAAAACTCCCATTGGTAAAAAACCTGATCGAGCTCGGCTGGCTGATACAGGTGACTTTTGGCCAGGTCAAAGCACATGATGCTTCACAACTGGAACTGCTCAACACTTCGGTCACACCGAGTATGTCCCTGCTCAGGCTGCTTGAAGAGGGCTCACTGGAGCTTTCTTTGCCTGAGGTCAAACCCTATACCGACCACCTTGAGTATCTGCAGGATCAGTTCGATATGGTCTCTCTGCTGCACAAAATCGCAACCTACAAACAGGGCTTTGCGGATAATTCGCTGAGCATTGGAAGGCTGAAGAACAAGCTGAATCTGCTGACCAAACGGATCGATGAGCGTTTAAAGATCACGACTACACCGATTGTGGTTGAAGAGTTTTTCAAAGAGAAAGGACTCAATGAAAAAGAGCAGCGGATTTTTCTGGCACTGCTCAAAGAGGAGTACAGCGGAGGCGAGGGGCAGTTCCGAGACATGAATACACTCATTGAACTGATCAGCTTTGACGAGTATGAGAAGATCAAAAACCGTGCACTGCTTGAAGATGGTGCAAAGTTGATCACCGAGGGGATTATTGACTATGAGGAGATCCTCAATATGTTCGGAGGAGTGAGCCGGTCGTTTTATCTTCAGGAGGAGGTGATGCAGCGTATTATTCACCCCAAGAAGAAGAAAAAAGTCACAAAGCTCAAGCTCGATGCCCTGGTCAAGGAGCAGGATATTTTCGAATATCTCAATCCCCAGACCACACTCGATGATGTAGTGCTGCATCCCAAAACCCGGGAGACGCTGAACAATGTGGTCAAGCAGGTGGACAAAGAGGTGTTTAAAAAGCTGCGGGAGTGGGGCATTAAAGACAAACGAAAAAGTATCGATGCTCGCATCATCTTTTACGGTGCAGCAGGTACGGGTAAGACCATGACAGCGATGAGCCTTGCCAAAACACTCAAAAAACCGATCCTCTCATTTGACTGTTCCAAAATCCTCTCGATGTATGTCGGAGAGAGTGAAAAGAATGTACGGCGTATTT
Organism: Sulfurovum sp.; assembly: GCA_027046415.1. GTDB lineage: Bacteria > Campylobacterota > Campylobacteria > Campylobacterales > Sulfurovaceae > Sulfurovum. The sequence goes on along the minus strand of JALTYW010000211.1, from coordinate 26,310 downwards.
TCGATGACTTCAAGGCACTCAGTAAAAAAGCGAAGGTAGAGCCTATTTTGCTGCTTAACGAAGCCGATCAGTTCCTCAGTTCACGAAGTGAAGGTGCCGGAAGCAGCGCAGACAAGATGCACAACCAGATGCAAAACATCTTTCTGGAACAGATCGAACAGTTTGAGGGGATACTGATAGCCACAACCAACCTGCTTGGCAACATCGACAAAG
>JALTYW010000211.1:22280-26087 GCA_027046415.1 Sulfurovum sp. | reverse complement strand
CCGTTTCAATTACAAGATAGAGTTTAAAAAACCCGGCAAAAAACAGCGCCTGCGCCTCTGGCAGTTCATGCTACCCGAAAAAGCAGACTATGCGGAAGATTTTGATGTGGAGGCGCTGGCAAAGTACGAATTGACCGGCGGACAGATCAATCTGATCATCAAAAATACCGCCTACAAGGTAGCTGTCCGAAAAGAGAGCATCTTTACACAGAAAGACGTTCTCGAAGAGATCGAAAAAGAGCTTGGCAGCAGTTTTGACGGTGCCAAGAGTATGGGGTTTAAGGTGTAAACTTTGGCTGTTGCACGTTAGCGGTGCACAGCATATTACTTCACAATCTCCGCTTTCGCCGCAGAGAGCCCGATGATCCCGCCTTTGATATTGACAGGATGGAAACCGTGTTTTTGCAAAATACGGGAGGCGGCGATGCTTCGCATGCCGCTTCGGCAGTAGACAAGAAGCGTTTTCTCCTTGAGCGGAGAGAGTTTGTCAAGATTTTCTTTTAGTTTGCCAAGCGGTATGAGTGTTGCGCCGGCAAGGTGTCCGCTTTTGAACTCTTCGGGGGAACGGACATCAATCAGTGAGATATTGTCATCGTTTTGTGCCAGCAGTGTGATCGCTTTGTCGGGTGTGACAGAGGGGAAGCTTGCCAGTATCCACCCTTTGGCATAGGCAAACCATACGAGTAAGCCCGCCATAGCAAAGAGATAGAGCAGTGTCATCAGCTTTTTTCTTGTCATCATAATAAAATCCTTTGATAAATTGTGTGCCATTTTAGCAGATTTTTTTCTGTTTCACATAGTTACAGTACTATATCGGCAATATATGAATAAAAAAAGAGTCCAACTAGTTTAATCATCTTTTGGTTAATATAGAGGCACTATTCTGAGAATACTCCGGCGTGTGCGGAGGAGAATGAAACTTAGCTAAGGGAAAACTATGACTCATGTAATTACGCAGCATCCATATTATGGTGTGTTCATACTGTTCGCATTGACAGCCATTGCGTTTACAGCGACACTGATTTTGGCACGCTTTGTAAGTAGGAAACTGGCAAAACTCGATACAGAGAAGCTGAAACTGACCATTTACGAATGTGGACCGGAAGTGACCAAGCAGCCCAATACTATTTCTGCACAGTTCTATCTGATTGCACTTCTGTTCATCCTGTTCGATGTGGAGATCATCTTTATGTTCCCGTGGGCGATCGACTTCAAGCTTCTGGGCTGGTTCGGTTTTGCGGAGATGATACTGTTTATTTTACTACTTGCGATTGGTTTCGTATATGCATGGAAGAAAGGAGCACTTGAATGGCACAGCATCAAGTAAATTATGCCAGCACAGCTGGATTGCCGATAGCACTGACTTCGGTAGACAAACTCGTAAACTGGGGACGGTCAAACTCACTTTGGCCGCTGACATACGGACTCGCATGTTGTGCGATCGAAATGATGGCATCGGGAGCATCACGCTATGACTTCGACCGGATGGGAACGATCTTCCGTGCCTCTCCAAGACAGGCGGATGTGATGATTTTGGCAGGAACACTCTCCAAGAAACACGCCGAGTTTGCCAGACGTCTTTACGATCAGATGACAGAGCCAAAATGGGTCATCTCCATGGGTTCATGCGCCAATACCGGAGGGATGTTCAACACCTATGCAACCGTTCAGGGTGTTGACCGTATCGTACCAGTTGACATCTATCTGCCCGGATGTGCACCGAGACCGGAGACACTTCAGTATGCACTGATGATGCTTCAGAAGAAGATCAGACGTGAATCTGCAAACATGAAGAACAATACAAAACAGAACTTGAGGTTAGTGTAATGAGAAAATATACACCCAAAGACAATGTTCAGGCAAAGTCCTACTATACGGACAGATACTGGGTTGCACCGCGTGTGCCAAGAGAAGCTGTCGAAGAGGGAAGCCACTTTGCAGATGTGCTTGCAGCGATGAAAGCCTATGCAAAAGAGAGCTACATCGAAATTGGAACCTTGGTGATCCACATTGATGCAAAAGAGAATTTTGAAGCGATCAAAACACTCAAGGAAACCTGTGGCTATACCCAGTGTTCTGAGCAGAGTGCAGTTGATTATCTGGCACAGGACGGTGAGTTTGAACTCTTCTACCAGTTCCTCAATGTCAAAGAGGCGAAAAGGGTACGTATTGTCTGCCGTATCAAAGAGGGGGAGGCGATCGAGTCTATTGTCCCCCTTTTCAACTCTGCCAACTTTGCAGAGCGTGAAATGTTCGATATGTTCGGTATCAAAGTGAACAACCATCCATTCCTCAAGCGTATCCTGATGCCTGATGACTGGGAAGGACATCCGCTGCTTAAAACCTATCCGCTGCATGGAGATGAATTTGCATCGTGGTATGAGGTTGACAAGATCTTCGGGAAAGAGTACCGTGATATTATTGGACCGGAAAACCGTGATCCGGCACGAATTGACCGCTACGATACCAAGCGCTTCTCACGCGTCGGTTATGAGGTACCGTTCGGTGAAGATATCTCCGAAGGCGAAAAAGAGCAGCCGATCGAATACAGTGAAACGCTGCTGGTGGATTACAACAAAAAGTCCGGCAAACAACTGGATCACAGAAAGTAAGGGGAGAGTATGCAACAGCCAAATAAATTAACACCGTTTTTCGAAAACCTCAACTTTGAGCGTGACGACAATACAATGGTGATCAACTTCGGTCCACAGCACCCCTCTGCACACGGACAGCTGAGACTGGTACTCGAACTTGAAGGCGAGCAGGTGGTCAAAGCCTATCCGGATATCGGCTACCTTCACAGGGGTATCGAAAAGATGGCGGAGAACATGACCTATAACGAGTTCCTGCCGACAACGGACAGACTTGACTATATTGCCTCTACATCGAACAACTATGCCTATGCGCTTGCAGTCGAGAAACTGCTTGGCATTGAAGCACCGAGACGCGCACAGGTGATCAGAACGATGCTGCTTGAGGTCAATCGTATCATCTCCCACCTCTTCTTCATTGCAACCCATGCACTCGATGTCGGTGCAATGTCTGTATTCCTCTACGCATTCCGCGAAAGAGAGTTCGGGATGGACCTGATGGAAGACTACTGTGGTGCCAGACTGACACACTCTGCTGTAAGAATCGGTGGTGTACCGCTTGATCTTCCTCAGGGGTGGATAGAAAATATGGTTGCATGGTGTGACAAGGTTGACTACGAGGTGAAAAACACCTACGAAGCGCTTTTGACAGAAAACCGTATCTGGCGTATGCGTCTTGAAGATGTGGGTGTGATCTCTGCGGAAGATGCACTCAACTGGGGATGTACCGGCATCATGCTTCGCGGATCGGGTGTTGAATATGACATCCGAAAAGAGGAGCCGTATGAACTTTACAGTGAACTTGATTTTGATGTACCGGTCAGTGACAGATGTGACTCCTACGGACGTTACCGTCTCTATATGGAGGAGATCTATCAGTCTACGCGTATTCTCAGACAGCTGGTTGCTATGTATAAAGAGAGCGATCCTCAACTGATGGCACATGCACCGAAATATATCTCTGCAACCAAAGAGGAGATCATGACACAGAACTATGCGCTGATGCAGCACTTCGTTCTGGTCACTCAGGGGATGAGACCGCCGAAAGGGGAGGTCTATGTACCGACAGAATCCCCTAAGGGAGAGCTTGGTTTCTATATCAAATCCGAAGGAGAGCCGTATGCCTACCGACTCAAGTGTAGAGCACCGAGCTTTTTCCATACCGGACTGCTGCAGGACATTCTTGTAGGAACATATATCGCGGATGTCGTTACGA
>JALTYW010000211.1:3574-22270 GCA_027046415.1 Sulfurovum sp. | reverse complement strand
TTACGATCATTGGTTCAACCAACATCGTATTCGGCGAAGTCGACCGTTAAGGAGAAGAGCGTATGAAAAGATATGATTTAAGACATTTGCATGATGATTTCTATGACAGAATGGGAGAGCTGATCGAGGAAGGGCTCAAGGTAGGTGAAGTTGGGATTTTCCTGTTCGAGGTAGGTGACTTCTCCCATATCCAAAAATCGGCCGACTATATCAAAGCGCTTGGACACGACCTGATGAACTCTCTGAAGTTTAACGAAGTTGACTGGACGATCGTTGTCAAGAAGGTAGATGAAGAGACTCGAAAGGCAAGGGCTGAAGCGGTAGAGAAGGCACGTATCGAAGCAGAGCAAAAAGCTGCAGAAGAGAAAGCCAAGGCTGAAGCGGCGGCTGCTGAAGCTAAAGCCAAAGAAGAGGCTGAAAAAGCTGCTGCTGAAGCAAAAGCAAAAGAGGAAGCCGCAGCAAAAGCCAAGGCTGAAGAAGAGGCAAAGGCGAAAGCAGAAGCAGAAGCCAAAGCAAAAGCCAAGGCAGAGAGCAAGCAAGCGGCTGCCAAGAAAGAGCCTGCCAAAAAGAGTGCTGAAAAAAAAGAAGCAGCCCCTAAAGGCGATGATCTGACAAAGATCAAAGGGATCGGCAAAGCCTATATGGAGAAGCTCAACAGCGAAGGTATTTATACTATTAAAGATGTTGCCAACATGACTGAAGAGCAGATTCAGATGATGGAAGAGAAGTACTCTTTCAAAGGGGACTTCAAAGAGTCTGTCGCTGATGCAAAAAAACTTCTTACATCAAAGGCTAAATAATGTCACGCGTAGTATTCTCTACCTGGAGGGACGAGTTTGTCGACAACCGCGGCAAACCGTCTGACCAGTGGAGTGAATCGGGATTTAAACTGCCTGAAACCTATGACGGTGATACCAAGTCCAAAGCCTTTATTGGTTGGGATGGGGTAGCAATCTTTGATGAAGATATCGATGCAGTAGAACTTGCTTCACAATATGCGGCGCAGTACCAGGAGTACTCCGAGGCATGTGGACGCTGTGCACCGGGACGATGGGGCGGACGTATTCTTTATGACCTGCTTGACAAGATCGCAAGGGGTGAAGGGACGCATGATGACGTAGCGCACCTCAAAGAGGTTTCTGAAACGATGATGGCAACCTCCAAATGTGAGATCGGGAAAACGGTTCCAAAACCTATCCTCGATCTGATGGAGCACTACAAGGAACAGTTTGATACCTGTATTGATGCGCAGCAGCCATCCAAGCATTATGGTGGGGACACCAGTTATATTGCCAAGGTAACGGCACCGTGTACCGATATGTGTCCGGCACATGTCGATATCCCTGCCTACATCGAAGGTGTACGTGACATGATCTTCACCGATTCACTGGCAGCGACACGCCAGACCATGCCACTGGCACACACTTGTGGGCGTGTCTGTCCGCACCCGTGTGAAGATGCCTGCCGCCGTGCCAATCTGGATGAGCCAATCTCCATCATGGAGCTTAAAAGGCTCGGTGCAGACTATGAAACCGACCATGCTCTGCCGTGGCAGCATCCGTTTGAAGTACAGCCTCCGCGCAATGATGGGAAAAAGGTTGCGATCATCGGTGCGGGACCTGCGGGACTGACAGCAGCATACTACCTTGGTATTCAGGGGATTCATGTCGATATCTTTGAAGAGCTTCCGGTCAACGGTGGAGAGGTGGCTGTAGGGGTACCTGAGTATCGTATGCCGGTTGACAAATATAACAAAGATATCCAGCTTGTATTGGATCTTCCTACGGTGCATATTCATAACAATCACCGCGTAGATGCTGAGCGTCTCAAAGAGATCGATGCCGAATATGATGCAACCCTTCTGGCATTTGGTACACGCCTCTCCAAAAAGGTACGTGCTGCCAATGAAAACCCGAAAATGAAAGGGTATTGGGGTGCGATCGCCATGCTTGACAAGGTAAACCTCTGGAACAAGTACGGTATTGGTTCACCCGCTTCCAATGAGCTCAAAGACAAAGTGGTTGTCTGTGTCGGTGGAGGATTTACCTCGATGGATGTTGTGCGCTGCTCGATCCGTGAAGGGGCGAAGAAGGTGATCATGCTCTATCGCCGTGACGAAAAGACGATCATCCGAAACACGACTTACGAAGAGTACCATGAAGCGGTAGAAGAGGGTGTAGAGTTCATCTTCCACTCGGCTATTGAAGAGATATTCGATGACGGCGAGAAGATTACCAAACTCAAAGTCAACCGTTTTGAACTCGTACCTGACCCTGATGGTGGAAGACCGCAGTTGAAGAAGATCGAGGGTGCAGACTTTGAGATCGAATGTGATTATCTGATTCCGGCGGTTTCACAGTCTGCAGACCTGCAACTGCTGCCGGAAGAGTGGAACATTGAACTGACTTCATGGAATACGATCCTGACCAACGGAAGAGATTTCATGAGCTCTCGTCCGGGGCTCTTTGCTGCAGGTGACTGTGAGTATGGACCTATGACCATTGTAAATGCGGTTGGACAGGCAAGACGTGCCGCATCGGTCATTAGCCGTTATATCTATGACGGTAAAGTGAGCTTGACAGATGAGGAGATCATGGAAGACCATCTCAACAAGCTCAAAGTCTATGACAAGAACGAAAAGATTACCGGATGGATGCCGGGTCTGCCTCGTGCCGTGAGTGAAAAACTCAGTGTAGAAGAACGTAAAACGAACAACAAAGAGGTCAACCTCGGGTTTACCGGTGAAGAGGCGATCGCCGAGGCGGAGCGCTGTATGCGTTGTTACTATATCTCAATGGTGGCGGTGTAAGATGAGTGTACACAATTCAATCAATACAGGAAAACCGATCACCGTAACGATCGATGGGAAAGTGTGTAAAAGCACCTTTGGAAAGACCATTCTGCAGATTGCACGGGAAAATGATATCTATATTCCTACGATGTGCTACCTCTCAAAAGTACAGCCGATAGGCTCATGCAGAATGTGTGTCGTGAATGTAGAGGGTGTTGACGGCATGATCCTCTCCTGTCAGGAGAAAGCCGTTGACGGTGCAGTGATTACGACCAACAACAGTGCGCTTTTCCATGAACGCCAGAACATTATGAAACTCTACGATGTCAACCATCCGCTCGAGTGTGGTGTCTGTGACAAAAGCGGTGAGTGTGATCTGCAGAACAAAACGATGGAGTTCGATGTCGATACACAGGAGTTCACCGCACGTGATCAGCACAGACCGGTAGAAAACTGGGGACATGTCTCCTACGACCCCGCACTCTGCATCATGTGTGAAAAGTGTGTGAGAGTATCTACAGAGATCACCGGAGATGAAGCACTCAAGGTCAAGTTTGGCGGATACGGTTCAACCATTATCAATGTTAAGCAGGAGAAGAATTATGCTTCGCTTGGTGAAGCGGCAGCAGTATGCCCTGTGGGTGCACTGGTGAGTACCGCTTTCAAATACACCTCCAATGCATGGGAGTTGACTAAGATTCCTTCTGCATGTCCTCACTGTGGCGGCGGATGCCAGATGTATTATGAGGTTAAGCGTGACCGCATCTACCGTGTGACCAATGAGTTTGAGTTCAGCACTCTCTGCGGAGCCGGACGTTTCGGATTTGACTATGCCAATGAAGGGGTAAGCAAAGATCCTGCGGCATTCAATGCGGCAGTAGAAGCGTTCAAAAATGCCGACAGTGTGGTATTTGCCCCACAAATCTCCAATGAAGAGGCGATGATCCTTCAGAAGCTCAAAGAGAAATATGGCTTCAAACTGGTCTCTCATGAAGCGAGAGCCTATCAGAAGTTCATGGCTGCGTACAGTACAGTAACAGGTAAGCACCTCTACAATGGTGATTTGAAAACACTATCCGATTCTCAGGCAGTCATTGTACTTGGGATACGTATCAACAACGACTCACCGACGGTTAAGTACCACATCAACATGGCAAGCAAATGGCAGCGAGCCAGAGTGATTTATATGCATCCGATGGAAGACAGTGAGATTCAGAACATCGTGACCCAGTTTATCAAGTATGAAGTTGGTAGTGAAGAGGGCGTTGCAGCACTGTTGGCGCATACACTGCTTGAGGGAAATGAGGATGTGACAAAAACACTGAGAGAGTATCTTGATGATCTTGATATTGGCAACCTGAGTGCAGAGTGCAATGTCGGTGAAGAAGAGCTCGATGCTCTGAAGAAGTCTCTGCTGAAAAAGAGAGGTTTCTCTCTGGTTGTCGGCAGTGATCTCTATATGCACCCGCGTGCTGAGCAGATCGCTAAACTGGTTGCGCTGCTTGAAACATATGCCGGTTTCAATGTGATCTGTGTACCGCCTGCGGGCAATGCAATGGGCGTATCGCTCATTTGTGATCTGGATGACAGTGCCGAAGGTAAAACGGTAGGCTACAATGTCAAAGGTGACTTTACCCTCTCTGCACTGGGTGACGGAGATTTGGATATGCCGGCACTCAATCAGCAGGAGGGTACACTCACCACAGTGGACAAGCGTGTGGTACCGATGCATGTTGCACTGCCGTATGGTGGGTACGTCCTGAACGACATCGCCAATGCACTCGGGATTCACGCCAAATATACGATAGATTATACACCGATGCTTCCTGTAGCCAAAGGGTTCAAAAAGACTGTATTTGATGCACTTGATGAGTACTTTGATGCAACGGGAACCGAACATCGCGGATACCTGCTGGCATCCCAAAAAGTACCGGTTAAGCGTACGCTCGATGAGATAGAAGAGATCGAAGCCTTTGACGGTGCTGTGGTCTATCGCTGTGACCCTGTAGAGCAGTTTTCTCCATTTACTGCGAAGTCCACGCTTCTCAAAGATGAACCGGTGATGCTTGGTTCGACACAGTTTGCAGCTGCTGCAAAACTGCAAGATGGTGACACAATCACATTTGAGATCGATGGTATATCTTTTGAACGTCTGTTTAAGATTGATACAGAGATGAAAGGAACCATTGCTCTCAATCCGACATTTGACATGGGATTAAGTGCATCTTTGCTATCCTCTTACAGATTTAGCAGACTGGTGTTCAGAAAAACCAATAACGAGAATATAGGAAACAATGATGAGTGAAGTAAAAACAGTAGAGAATATGGTTACCATCACCATTGACGGTAAGACATATCATGCAAAAGAGGGTGAATATATCCTCAATGCAGCACGTGCGAATGATGTTTTCATCCCGGCGATCTGTTATCTGACACGATGCAGCCCGACACTGGCCTGCCGTCTCTGTCTTGTGGAAGCGGACGGCAAACAGGTTTATGCCTGTAATGCCAAGGTCAAAGAGGGGATGGAGATCACAGTCGATACTCCAAATATCCTTGCTGAACGCCGTGCGATCATGGAAGTCTATGATGTCAACCACCCGCTTCAGTGTGGTGTGTGTGACAAAAGTGGTGAGTGTGAACTGCAAAACTATACACTGGAACTGGCTGTAGATTCGCAGACATATGCGATTCCTGATACCAAACGTGAAGTGAAGGACTGGAGTTCCGTACTCCACTACGATGCAGGGCTCTGTATTGTCTGTGAACGCTGTACCACTGTTTGTAAAGATATGATAGGCGATGCTGCGATCTCAACAACGAAGCGTGGCGGCGAACCGCTTGACAAAGCCTATAAAGAGACGATGCCAAAAGATGCCTATGCGATGTGGAACAAGCTGCAGAAGTCGATCATTGCGCCAAGTAACGGTACCGACTTTACTGACTGTTCCGACTGTGGTGAGTGTACCGCTGTATGTCCTGTGGGTGCGCTGACAGGACGTGACTTTGTCTACACCTCCAATGCATGGGAGCTTGAGCGTGTACCGGCAACTTGTGCACACTGTAGTTCAGGATGCCAAATCTACTATGAGAAGAAGCATACCTCTGTATCTGACAGAAGTGAGAAGATCTACCGTGTTACCAATGAGTGGAACTATGTTTCTCTGTGCGGTGCCGGACGCTACGGATATGATTTTGAAAACAGAGTAGAAGGGAAAGACGAAGCAGCATTCAATGCAGCAGTAGAAGCATTGAAAAAAGCGGAAACGATCCGCTTTAACTCTGTCATTACCAATGAAGAGGCGCTGATGCTTCAGACACTCAAAGAGAAGCTTGGCGTCAAACTGGTCAACCTGGATGCAAGAGCTTTCCAGAAGTTCCTCGCTTCATACAGCAAAGCAGCAGGGCAGTCACTCTACAGCTACGACTTCAAAGAGGTGATGGCAACAGACTTTGTCATAAGCATCGGTGCTGCGCTGCGTAACGACAACCCCAATGCACGCTATGCATTCAACAATGTTCAAAAGATGAACAAGGGGGCAGGACTCTACTTCCATCCGGTAGGAGACAATCTTGTGCCGACGTTCGGTAAGAACATTGAAGTCTTTACGCATAAAGTAGGGCTTGAGGAAGCAGCACTCTATCTTGTGCTCGATCTTTTTGCAGATAAAGAGAAGCTTCCAGAGGATGTAAAGTCCTATCTTGAGAGCTTCAAGACTACAACAACCAAGACTGCCAAAGAGAAGGTGATGAAGGATGTCACTGAAACAGTCATAGACGAAGAGACTGGTGAAGAGAAAGAGGTCACCAAGAAAGTACCAGAAATGGTTGAAAAAGAGGTGACAGTTGAGAAGAACGGTCTGGTAGAACTGCTTGGAAAAGAGAGTGATGCATTTGATGTTGCATTTGAGAAGATGATGAAGAAGAAAGAGTCCTTCTCGATGATCGTCGGTGAAGACCTCTACTTCCACGAAAGAGCGGAAAATATCGCAAAGCTGATCGCACTCATCGAACAGACAACACCGATTCGTGTGGCGATGATCCCGCCAAAGACGAACTCTCTGGGGGTTGCGCTGATCTGTGATCTTGATGATGAAGCGACAGGATATACAGTAGGCTACAACGAAAACGGAGACTTTAAACTCTCAGCACTTGGAGACGGAGACCTTGACATGCCTGCGATGAACCAGCAGGAAGGTACCCTGACCAATATGCATAAACGTGTCACACCGACCAATGCGGCACTGGAGTATAAAGGGTATGAACTCAATGATCTGATGAAAGCCCTTGTGGGTGCGCCGGAGTTGACCGTTGACTGGACAAAGTCACTTCCTGTGGAGAAAGGGTTTGAAAGCGTCGCATTTGATGACCTGCCAAACGGCTATCTCAATGACGGTACCGAAAACAGAGGCTATGCACTTAACAGTATTGCGTGTGATGCCGACACTGTCGCTGTAGAACCGATCGATGAGCAGTGTGTGCTTGAAGGAGAGATAGTCTATCGCTGTAACCCGCAAAGACAGTTCAATGACTTTAGCGATAAAGCACATGAGATTTTTGAATCATTCGGGCTCTACGCCAGTCCTGCAAAAGCGGAGCATCTTGGCGCACGTGTCGAGATTGACTTTGGCAACAGAAGTATTGTGGTCGATGTAATCGAAGATGACCGTATGGAAGGTGACATCACGGCATTGGCAGACTTCAAGAGTGCAGAAGATGTGTATGGGCTCTTCGGCAACGCCAGATACAGAAAAGTAACTATGAGAAAGGTGTAAGATGGAAGTGGTAACTTATACAAACGTGGAAACATTCGTACAGCATTTGCCAGAGGTGACGGCAGCAGGTGTGTGGATCAAAGCCATCATTATTTTGGCAATCATCTCTGCTGTTGCCGGGTTTGGTACCTATCTGGAGAGAAAGGTACTTGCTTTCATGCAGCGACGTCTGGGACCTATGCATGTTGGTCCGTACGGATTGCTTCAAATTATTGCAGACGGTATCAAACTCTTTACCAAAGAGGATATCGTTCCGCAGAATGCAAACAGATTGATCTTTATGGTTGCACCGGTCATTACAGCGGCTACTGCTTTTATCGCTCTGGCGGCAGTGCCTGTATTCCCTGACTTTACAATCCCTGAATGGATTCCTGTACTTGGCGGTACTTTTGTGCCTTCTATCGCAGCCGATCTGAATATCGGGATTCTGTTTGTACTTGGTATGATGGCAGCCGGTCTCTATGGACCGTTGCTTGCCGGTATGGCACAGGCGAACAAATGGGGTATCATCGGTGCGGCACGTACGGCAGTCCAGTTCCTCTCCTACGAAGTGGTAACCGGTCTTTCTATTCTTGCACCTATTATGCTTGTGGGATCGCTTTCATTTGTAGATTTCAATGAAGCACAGGCTGGGGGAATCAGCCATTGGCTCATCTGGCAGCAGCCGGTTGCATTTGTGCTGTTCCTGATCGCCGGGTTTGCAGAAACAAACAGAACACCGTTTGACCTGCTCGAGCATGAAGCGGAAGTCGTTTCCGGGTATGCAACAGAGTATTCGGGTATGCGCTGGGGTATGTTCTTCATCGGTGAATATGCGAATATGATTACGATTTCAATCATTGCGGCAATCGTCTTTTTGGGCGGATACAGTGAAGAGGGTATCGGATGGCTGACAATCATTCTGAAAGTCGGATTCTTCTTCTTCCTCATGCTGTGGGTCAGGGCTGCATGGCCTCATGTAAGACCGGATCAGCTGATGTGGCTGTGTTGGAAGGTGTTGATGCCGATTGCGGTGATCAACGTAGTCATCACCGGTATCGTGATGATGGTATAAGGAGTAGATATGGGTTTAGAACAATTTAAAAACAGAAATGTCGGACAGCAGAACTATGTGATGCTGGATCTGGAACATACCCCTGAAACTGGTATGGGAAAATTTCGCCAGGTTGTCAGAAGAACATTTAAAGCAGAGCTTTTTGTCGGTCTGTGGGTAACGATGAGAGAGATGATCAATGCACTCTTTAAAGGGCAGATGCATACAGTAAAGTATCCGTTCGAAAAGCTGCCTATCTCTCCACGCTACAGAGCGATTCATGAGATGTTGAGACTGCTTGAAAGCGGACACTACAGATGTATCGGCTGTGGGCTGTGTGAAAAGATCTGTATCTCCAACTGTATTACCATGGATACGCGCTATGATGAAAACCAGCGTAAAGAGGTCAGTGAATATACCATCAACTTTGGTCGATGTATCTTCTGCGGTTACTGTGCCGAAGTATGTCCTGAACTGGCGATCGTACACGGGCCGAGATATGAGACGGCTTCTGAGCAGAGAGCCAGCTTCTCGCTCTTTGAAGATATGCTTACGCCAATCGACAAACTCAACCTGCAGCAGGAGTATGACGGCTTTGGTGCCGTAACACCGAATGCGGATGAGAATATCAAGAAAACGCCGTTAGCGTACTAAGGAGACAATGATGTATGAAATGATAGCCTTTTACCTTTTTTCGGCGCTGACGATCGTCCTTTTTCTCATCACAGTGATGAGCAAGAATGTACTTTATGCGATGACCTCACTGGCATCAGGCATGGTACTTATCTCAGGATTTTTCTTTATTCTCGGCGCTGACTTCCTCGGAGTCGTGCAACTGATCGTATATGTCGGTGCGGTTATGGCACTCTACTCGTTTGCCATGATGTTCTTTGATGCGACACGTGATATTAAAGAGAAAAATACACCGGCTTCACTAATCTTCCTGCTGGGTGGACTCAGTGCGCTGGTACTTGTTTTAATGTTTGCCGCACCAATCCATTCGGAAGCGATTCAGGCTCTCTACCCAATCCATGACGGTGCAGGGAATGCACAGGATGTCGGTATCGTGCTCTTTACCAAATATCTGGTGCCTTTCGAAGTTGCGGCGGTGATGCTGCTGGTTGCGATGATTGCAGGGATTATACTTGCGGGTAAAAAAATGGATCAGAGTCTCACTAAAGATACCAGTGTTGACGCTGAAGATGAAATACTGATACAAAAGGATGCAAAATGATAGGTCTTTCACACTACCTGATCGTATCGGCGATCCTCTTCTCAATTGGACTGATGGGGGTTCTGAGAAGACGTAATCTGCTGATGCTCTTCTTCGCGACGGAGGTGATGCTCAATGCGGTCAATATTGCTTTTGCGGCTATTTCACACTTTTACCATGATTTGACCGGTCAGATGTTTGCATTCTTCATCATTGCAATCGCAGCGAGTGAAGTGGCAGTCGGACTGGGTATTCTGATTGTGTTGTTCAAAAAACACGGTAGTCTTGATCTTGATGATCTTGCAAGCATGAGGGGGTAAAGATGGAAAATTTGGTATACATAGCACTATTTGCTCCGCTTGTGAGTTCACTTTTTGCAGCACTGTTTGGGATGAGCCCGAAAAAGCAGTTTGTAGGTGTTGTTGCATCGGTACTGCTTGGTATTTCTCTGGTCGCATCGCTGATGCTGGCATCCTATGTCTATACAACAGGTAATACAATCCACGTAACGATGATGGACTGGATCAGTGCGGGTGATCTGCACATTCCGTTTGGTTTTGTGGTCGATCAGGTCTCTGTAACGATGATGTCTGTTGTGACACTGGTTTCAACCGTTGTACACATTTACTCCAACGGATATATGGATCATGATAAGAGTTTCAACCGGTTCTTCTCTTACCTCTCGGCATTCGTTTTCTCGATGATGGTACTTGTCATGTCAGACAACTTTGCTGGACTCTTTATTGGTTGGGAAGGGGTTGGTGTCTGTTCATGGCTGCTGATCGGTTTCTGGTACCACAAAGAGGATGTTTCAAGAGAGGAAAATCCATCCATTTCACCTTCATGGGCTGCCAATGAAGCGTTCATCATGAACCGTATTGCTGACCTTGGTATGCTTGTCGGACTCTTTATCCTCTACTGGAATGTCGGATCACTGCAGTACGATGAAGTCTTTGCAGCGCTGCCGCACCTGAGCGGCAGTATCCTTAATGCAGCGGCAATCTTCCTCTTCATAGGGGCAATGGGTAAATCGGCACAGTTCCCGCTTCATACATGGCTGACCGATGCGATGGAAGGACCTACACCGGTATCGGCACTGATCCACGCTGCTACCATGGTAACGGCAGGGGTATTCCTTGTCATCCGTGCCAATCCGCTCTTCTCTATGACACCTGACGTGAGCTACTTTATTGCAGCACTGGGTACATTTGTGGCATTCTTCGCCGCTTCCATGGCGCTTGTGAACAGAGACTTGAAGCGTATCATCGCTTTCTCGACACTCTCACAGCTTGGATATATGTTCGCTGCAGCGGGTCTGGGTGCATACTGGATCGCACTCTTCCACCTTGCCGCACACGCATTCTTTAAAGCACTGCTCTTCCTTGGTGCAGGTAACGTCATGCACGCGATGCATGATGAGCTTGACATCTTCAAGATGGGTGGCTTGAAGAAAACAATGAAATGGACATACATCTATATGGGGCTGGCTTCTCTGGCACTGGCAGGTATCCCGTTCTTCGCCGGATACTTCTCAAAAGATGCGATCATTGAAACCGCATGGAACGAGGGAACATTGGTGCTGTGGCTGATTCTTGTCGTTACTGCCGGTATGACCGCATTCTACAGCTTCAGACAGGTATTCCTGACATTTGAAGGAGATGAGCGCTATAAGCAGTATGGCATTCATCCGCATGAGATGTACAAGTATGTACTTATTGCGATGTCTCCACTCGCGATTCTTGCAGTCATTGCAGGATTCTTCAAAGAACCATTTGAACATTTTGTGACAGCACTGCTTCCGGAATACCATATGAGCGAGCATACCCATCACATTGCATGGCTGCTGGGTATCGTTGTACTGGTATTTGCAGTAGGTGGTATTGCGCTGGCATTCAAAAAATACTATAAAGGTCTGAAACGGGATGAGGCGCTTGAGTCGAGCTGGTACTACAAACTGCTTGCAAACCAGTACTATATACCTGATTTCTATGAAGAGTTTATCTCCAAGCCGTATGCGATGATCTCTGAGAAGATGTGGAACAGTGTCGATATGAGAATTGTCGATGCAACAGTGGACGGTATTGCGAAATTCCTCTACGAAACCGGTGACGGTTCAAGAAAAATGCAGACTGGTAACCTTTCGAACTATCTGAACTGGATGGCAGTAGGTGCAGTGTTACTATTGGTTGTCGCGGCTGTATCAGCAGCGGTGATAGGTTAAGGAGAGCTAAATGGATAATATTTTAAGTGTATTGGTATTCTTCCCGGCAATTGCAGGATTGCTTGGATTTGTAGTGGACAAAAAGAGTGCAAGAGCGTACGGAATCACCGTTGCGGCGATCGAGTTTCTTCTCTCTCTCTGGCTGTGGTTCAGTTTTGATACCTCAAATGCAGGAATGCAGTTTGTAGAGATGATTCCTCTCATCCCTGATTTTGGTGTTAACTACTATCTTGGTGTTGACGGTATTTCTCTCTTCATTATCATCATGGCAACATTGATGACGCTGATCGGTATGATGAGTATGAGTATTGAGAAAGATGTCAAAAACATGATCATCACACTTCTTTTCCTTGAGATGACTATGGTTGGTGTTTTTGTTGCACTCGATGCAATTATATTCTACCTTTTCTGGGAGCTCTCTCTCGTACCAATGCTGTACATTGTCGGTGCGTGGGGCGGACCACTTAGAGTATATGCAGCAATCAAGTTCTTCCTCTATACCTTTATGGGATCGCTTGTGATGCTGGTGGGTATGCTTTTTGTGGCATATGTCTACCACAATCTTACAGGGGTATGGAGCTTTGCGATTACAGACTGGTACGCACTGGTGTTGCCGGTAAACTATCAGCTCTGGCTCTTTGCTGCATTCTTCCTCGGTTTTGCGATCAAGGTACCGATGTTCCCGTTCCATACATGGCTGCCATATGCCCACGGTCAGGCACCAACAATCGGTTCAGTTATTCTGGCGGCGGTATTGCTTAAAATGGGTACCTACGGTTTTGTAAGATTCTCACTGCCGATGTTCCCGGATGCTTCTGTGATGATGATTACACCGATTGCTGTGATCTCAATTGTGATGATCATCTATACTGCAATGGTGGCATATGCACAAAAGGATATGAAGCAGGTCATTGCATACTCATCTGTCTCACATATGGGTATCATTATGCTTGGTATCTTTGCGCTTAACAGCGAAGGAATTGGTGGTTCTGTGTTCCAAATGCTCTCACATGGTATCGTTTCGGGTGCGCTCTTTATGCTTGTCGGCGTTATTTACGACAGAAGACATACAAAACTGATGAGCGAGTTTGGCGGTCTTGCATCTGTCATGCCTAAATATGCAGTGATCTTTGGTATTATGCTGATGGCATCAGTAGGTCTTCCTCTTACCATCGGATTTGTAGGGGAGTTCCTTGTGCTTCTTGGCTTCTATGATGTATCACCTATTATGACGATTCTTGCGGGAACATCTATCATTGTCGGAGCGGTCTATATGCTTTCACTTTACAAAAAGAGTTTCTTTGGTCCTATTACCAAAGAAGAGAACAAGACACTTAAGGACCTAACACCCAAAGAGAGCTGGTCACTGATCCCGCTTGTTGCTATTGTGATCTGGCTTGGGGTCTATCCAAAACCGGTACTTGATCCGATTAATAAATCGGTCAATGCTATGCTGGTATTTATGGATGAAAAAGCGATCACTGCTGAAGCGAAAGAGATGATCAAAGTACCGCATGCAGCAACTAAAACAGGGGAGGTGAAGTAATGTTTGAACCAATTAAAGTAAGTATGGAGAGTCTGAACCTCATTACCCTTGCACCGATGCTGATAGCAATTGCAGGCGGTCTTGTGATCCTCATTCTTGATCTGATCAACAGTAAACTGCACAAGTCTCTCTATGTCATGCTGACGATCCTGATCCTTATTGTGGATTTCGGTGCGACGATCGGACTCAATGTCAATGAACGCGGTTTCTTTAATGTGATGCTTATCGATGGGATCTCTATTATCTCCCAGCTATTGATTATTGTTGCATCGATCCTGTTTACGCCGCTTGCCCTGACTTCGAAGCGTTTCCATGAGTACTCCTATCCGGAGTTCTTCGCGCTCTTCCTCTTCATGGTAGCCGGCTTCCAGTTTATGGTCGCCAGCGACAACCTGATCCTGATCTTTGTCGGACTTGAAACAGCATCACTGTCGCTTTATACCCTGATTGCGCTGCACAACAGAAGCAACTCTTATGAAGCGGCAGTCAAGTACTTCAC
Organism: Sulfurovum sp.; assembly: GCA_027046415.1. Classification (GTDB taxonomy): domain Bacteria; phylum Campylobacterota; class Campylobacteria; order Campylobacterales; family Sulfurovaceae; genus Sulfurovum. The sequence continues at coordinate 8,192 of JALTYW010000211.1, read as the reverse complement.
CATGGGTGCGCTTGCCGCAGGATTCTTCGCTATGGGTTCAGCAGTCGTATATGCTCTGACAGGATCAATCGAGCTTTATCAGGTAGCGCAGGTACTCGCTGCCAGACTGCATGAGACAGAGATTGTGCTTGCTATCCTTGGCTCTTCCGTATTGCTGATGGTAGCACTGGCATTCAAACTTTCACTCTTCCCGTTCCATACATGGGCACCGGATGTCTATGAAGGGGCTTCTGCACCGCTTGCCGGTTATATGTCAATCGTGCCAAAGATCGCTACGCTGGTTGTGGCAGTAAGAGTATTCGGTATGTACATCGATCTGGGTGTTGAATGGGTGAGAGATATGGTTCTTATACTGACAGTCATTACGATGACAATTGCAAACCTGATGGCACTGGTGCAGGAAGATGTCAAGCGTATGCTTGCCTACTCTTCTATTTCGCATGCTGGTTTTATTATGGCAGCGATAGCACTCGATACAACCGAAGGTACGGCGAGCATATTCCTCTACTACGCACTCTTTATGTTCACGAACCTTGGCGCTTTTGCAATGCTTTGGATTTCTCGTCATAAAGTAAGACATTTTAGTGCACGTTTTGATCACCCGTATGAAAAATTTGCAGGGCTGATCCATATTATGCCTATGGGTGCAGTGATCATGGCACTCTTTATGCTGTCATTGGCAGGTGTACCGCCATTCTCTGTATTCTGGGGTAAAATCTATGTGATGCAGGCTGCGGTCAATGCCGGTTATGTATGGCTTGCAATTGTGATGGGACTTAACTCGGCTGTTGCAGCGTACTACTATTTGAAGCTGGTTGTCTATATGTTCCTCAAAGAGCCGGTCAAAGATGTCGATACTGTCTACTATAACCTCTCCAAACCGCTTATGGCAGTGATTGGGCTGGCGACGGTTGCGACAGTCACAGCGATCTTCTATGTTCAGCCGCTTATCTCTTATCTCTACTATATGATCTCTGCCTCAGGGTATTGATCATCTATATCTTCAAGGGCAACTGAAATGTTGCCCTTACAAATTTATTGCACAAGCATCTTTTCGAGTGTTTGAAGATCCGCACGTACTACCTCTTTAAATTGTGAACGGTTAAAGGTACTTTGGCGTTTTGCAAGACGTGCAGTATTGGTGGCTATCTTCTCCTGCAGCATCTTTTTGTCATATACCCCGTCAAGGTATGCAAGTGTTTCTTTGATACCGATGGCCTTCATGGCATTTGGTGCACGTGTATATTTTTTCTCAAGCATGATAATCTCGTCGATCAGTCCACTGTTGAGCATGATCTCTGTACGAAGGCGTATACGCTCTCGTAGCACGCTTCTATCCCATACTATCTCGTATATGGGGAGTGTGTCAGTAATAACCGGATGTGGCGGATGTGCACGAAGATAGCTGCTTGGGGTCTCTCCGGTCGCAAGATAGATCTCCAGTGCTTTTTGTATACGGTAGGTATCACCACGGTTGATTTGATCCATATAGGCAGGATCATGTTGGTAGAGCATATCATAGGTTTTGTCAGGCTGCACCATAAGCAGTGCAACCTTGTTCGCTGTTTTGGTGTCTATAGATGGAATTTCACTGATGCCTTCTATAAGCATTTTGAGATAGAAGCTTGTACCTCCGACGATCACAAGATGTTTTTCATCGGCATGACACTGCTGCAGTGCTTTTTTGTAAAGTGTTGCAAAGGTCGTCACATCAAAGGGTTCATTCGGGTAGAGCACATCGATACCAAAATGTCTAATGCCGCCTCTCTCCTCAATTGTGGGTTTTGCCGATACAATATCGATCTCTTTATAAATAGCAAGGGAATCGAGAGAGAGGATATAGGCATCCAACTTCTGTGCGAGCTTGACAGCCAGAGCAGTTTTACCTGAAGCAGTGGGTCCGATGAGTGCAAGTTGTTTCAATCCATTCATGCTGTAATCATAACAGTATAGTGCTAAGGGTTAAGGGTTAAGTGCCAAAAGGGTAGAATTAGGTATTCATTTTTTGGAGCGTATATGAACCTGTTTGACAAAGACAACCGTTTCAATATTGCCAACTTGATTACATTCGGAAACATCGCATGTGGTGTTGCGGCGATGTATCTGATACAGCAAAACAGCTTTTTTATCGCGATTGTACTGGCATGGATAGCGGGAGCACTGGATATTGCCGATGGCAAAGTTGCCAGAAAATATGGACTCTCTACAGAGTTTGGCATACAGTTGGACAGTTTTGCAGACTTTCTCTCGTTTGTGGTTATGCCGGCCTTTCTGCTTTTTTATGCAGTACGATACTATACCAATATCTCTGCAACCGAAGAGATTATCCTTGGCATAGTGTTCATCTGGTACATCATTTCAGGGCTCAGACGTCTTGTTGAGTTTAACCTCAAAGTAGATGCAGGAGAGGTAGCAAAGTATTTTGAGGGAGTACCTACACCGCTTGGGGCTATTTTGCTTTGGCTTGTCTATCTGTTAACAGCATATGGAGTGATAGGAAGCGGTTATGTGGTAGCAGTACTGGTACTGGTAATTGCGTGGTCGCTGAACTCCAATTTGAAAATACCGCACCCATGATAGTGAAGAGTGAAGTGTGAAGAGTGAAGAGATGAAAAAGGGCAGGCTTGCCCAGATGTTGAAAGATTTTTCCGAACTGGTGATGTTTAAACATTCGGTCTTTTCGCTACCATTCATTTTTATTGCAATGGTCGTTGCGGCTGATGGATGGTTTGGGTGGAAACTGCTGCTTCTAGGTACTGTGGCTGCTGTGACTGCCCGAAATTTTGCCATGGGTGTCAACCGCTATCTTGACAGAGATATTGACAGGCTTAACCCGCGTACCAAGAACAGACCCTCAGTCGACGGTAGGGTCAGTACGGTACAGATGCAGATGTTCATTTGGCTCAATGCGGCTGTGTTTATTGCAACAGCCTATCTGATCAACGATTTGGCGTTCAAACTCTCCGTGCCCATTTTGCTGATACTGGGAGCCTATACGCTCTTTAAACGCTTTTCGGCATTGGCACACCTTGTGCTTGGGATCAGTCTTGGACTGGCACCCATTGCCGGTGTTGTAGCGGTTGAAGGGGAGATCACTCTCTGGTCGCTCTATCTTGCCGCAGGGGTGATGTTTTGGGTGGCAGGGTTTGATCTGCTTTATTCGCTGCAGGATATAGAGTTTGACAAAGCCCATGATCTGCACTCTATCCCTTCACGGTTCGGTGCAGTCAACACTATGCGTATCGCGCGTTTGTTTCATGTATTGACCATACTCTTGTGGTGGCAGTTTGTTGTCAGTGCACAGCTTGGTGCATGGGCATATGCCGCAGTGATTTTTTCTGCGTTGATGTTAGGGTATGAACACTACCTTGTCAACAAAGATTTTACAAAAATAGACAGGGCATTCTTTACGGTAAACGGTTACCTTGGGTTTGTATTCCTGATCTTGATCATAGTGGAGGTGCTGTAGATGGAACCGTTGGATTTTATTGTATTGGGGCTTGTAGGGGTATTGACAATCATCCTTTTGATCCTCGCAACAAAAAACAAAAACCTGGCAAAAGAGAATGCTCTTTTGCGAAATATTGTCGAGGTAAAAGACAAAACGATTGAAAACCTCGAATCTCACAGGGTACTGGTTAAGGATGTGATAGAAAATCTCTCAGAGTCAGACAGAGTGATGCAGATGCTGGCAGAGGGAGAAACCAAAGAGGAGATTGCAAGGGTACTTCAGATGCCTTTGGACAAGGTAGAGATGATCATCAAATTTGACAAGATCAAAAAAGGACAGCAGGGCGCATGAGTGGATCATGGCAGGAGATTATAGACAGAGCTTACCGTGCGCTCGATCCGGACTACCGACAGTTTCTCGAGACAGATACTGCCTATTTTCCGCCGAAGCCGGACTGTTTTAACGTCTTTAAAACCCTGCCCAAAAAGGATGTGCGCTACATCCTCTTTGGGCAAGATCCGTACCCAAGAAGAGAGAGTGCCGGAGGGTATGCCTTTATTGATGAGAAAGTAAAGAACATCTTCTCTCCCAATGGTCTCAGTAAAGAGGTGAACCGTGCCACAAGCCTGCGCAATTTCATCAAAATGGTACTGGTTGCACGGGGTGATCTCTCCATTGAAGATACATCTCAAAATGCGATTGCTGCGATAGATAAAACCCCGCTGATCGACTCTGTACAGGCATTGCGGCAAAACTTTGAACGAGAAGGGGTGCTGCTGCTTAACACAGCCCTGATCTTTACGGATAAAAAGAGTTCTGCAAAACATATCAAAGCGTGGCGACCTTTTATGCAGATATTGCTTGAAGCACTCACTGCCCAGTCTCCAAAACTCATTTTGTTTGGCAGCCATGCACAGGCACTCAAACGCACCCTGCCGCTGGCACATTTCGATACCATAGAGATGGAACACCCCTACAATCACAGTTTTATTGCCAATAAAAATGCACAGGAACTGTTTGGAAGAATGCATTTACTTGAAAAGTAAAGCTTTTTTTGCTACAATTCGCTCACCAAATATCGCAGTAACTTCAAAAGTGCACTCTTAGCTTAGCTGGATAGAGCATCGGTTTGCGGTACCGAAGGTCACAGGTTCGAATCCTGTAGAG
>JALTYW010000211.1:0-3564 GCA_027046415.1 Sulfurovum sp. | reverse complement strand
TATTCAAGCACACTTTTTACGCGTTTTCGATCGACATACCTATTGTATGCCTCACTCAAAGCACGCAAAAATTGTACCTGACTAAAGAGAAGCCGTTAGCTTTTTTATTTGCATCCATATTTCACTTATTTTTACTCAATGTACCTGATGTACACCTCGTAAAAAAAGAGTAAAATCTGAATACAACTAAGAAAAAGCCTGTTTTCGCTAAATATATGCCTCTCGCAAAGCACGCAAAAATTATACCTGACTAAAGAGAAAACCTTCCCCATCGTTGCTTGATATACCTGATATATACCTCGTCTTCAAATTTCTATCTAACCTCAATTATCCTATAATAATAGTACTACATTTGGGAGTATTCCATGAAAATCCTATTGATCAATACCAATCCGGTTGTGTCTCGTCTGGTCTCATTGTGCGTGCGTGAACCCTCCATAGTACTTGAAGAAGTTGCGCAGGTATCGGAAGCGGAAGCAGATACGTATGATATCGTTTTTGTGGATGATGATGCATACAATGATGAGGTATCCGCATTTCTTGGCTGGGTAGCGAAAGCCGGGAAGATTGTCTACTTCTCGGGACGGGATAGTGGAGAGGAGATTGGTACAGTATTTGATACAGTCATACAGAAACCGTTCCTGCCTTCCCACGTGCAGCATATTATTGAAGCGGTACAAGCAGAAGGGGAGGAAGCGGAAGAAGTGTTATCAGATGCAACAGAAGAAGCAGGAGAATCTGCTGTTACAGAAGAGAATCATTCTATATTCCCGCTTTCGTCAGCTCAGGAGAGTGAAGAGGCAAGCAGTACAGAAAATAGCATTAACGATGAAACCGAAGAGCAAAAAGAGGAAGAGGAGACTCAGGAAGCTGAGCCAAAAGTACTTGACAGCCGAGAGATAGAACAGATCAAAGCATTGCTTGAAGAGGAAGAAGAGGAGGTGCCTTTGCTCGATCCGGAGAATGAAGCAGAGTATGAGGCGCGCAAAGTAAAGGTGATTACACAGAAGCTTGAAAAAGACGGACTGGAGATTGTTCCGGAAGAGGAGATCATTGCTGCTTTGAGCAAGTCTGAAAAAAAAGCGAAAAAGAAAAAAAAGATGAAAAAGAAGCGTGCCAAGAAGCGTGAGGAGAAGGTCTACACCTTTGAAGAGGCGCTGCTTGCCGCTATAGAGAATATGAAACCCAAAAAGATCAAAAAGCTACTGAAAGATGCAGAGGTAACCATCAGCATACGGTTTAAGGATAAAAAATAGATGAGCACAGGACATAAAGGGGCGATATTGGTGCTCTCCGGTCCCAGCGGGGCGGGGAAGAGTACCATCATTAACGCAGCATCGGATGAAATAGGAGAGTACTACTTCTCCATCTCGACCACGACCAGAGCGCCACGCGTTGGCGAAGAACACGGGAAAGATTACTTCTTTGTCTCCAAAGAGGCGTTTGAAGAGGATATCAAAGCGGGGAACTTTCTTGAGTATGCACAGGTACATGGAAACTACTACGGTACATCACTCAAGCCTGTCAGAGAAGCACTGGAAGAAGGCAAACTGGTGATCTTTGACATTGATGTACAGGGGCACAGACTGGTTCGAGCCAAGATGAATGACATCACAACCTCCGCTTTCATCACACCACCGACACTTAAAGAGCTGGAAAAACGGCTGCGGGAAAGGTGTACCGATACCGATGAAGTGATCACACGGCGCATCGAGAATGCCAAAGAGGAGATCCTTGCGGTGGGTGAGTACGACTTTACGATCATCAATGACACCATAGCAGAGGCTGCCAGAGAGTTTGTTATTGTGGCAAAAGCGGCCAGACTCAAACAGAGCCGTGAGGATGAGGAGGCGTTCATTCGCCACTGGTTGGGATAAAGTTAAACAAATTTAAGTATAATTATCCAAATTTCACCCGGTGACGGGTTTAAAAGGATCGACTATGGGTATGCCAAGTATGCCGGAACTGCTGATCGTATTGGCGATCGTAGTACTGCTTTTCGGAGCGAAAAAGATTCCTGAACTTGCCAAAGGTATGGGAAAAGGGATCAAAGAGTTCAAAGGTGCGATGAAAGAGGGCGAAGAGGACGACGTCAAAGAGATTGCGAAAAAAGAAGAGCCTGCGGTCGAGACCAAGGCAGAAGAGAAGAAGAGCGAGAACGCATAAACGCGTTTCGCTTCTTTAAATTCACGTTATTCTACCAAGTGCACCGCACTGTTTACCACAATCTCCACATCAAATATTACGGAAACTGTCTATGAAACTGAAAGAAACAATCAACCATGCCATCCAGGATGCATTTCTCAAAGCCGGGATCGATGCAACCCCTATTAGTGTGACCGAAGCGACCAAACCGGAGTTTGGCGACTATCAGTTCAACGGTGCGATGGCACTGGCAAAGAGCCTGAAGAAAAATCCAAGAGAGATCGCTCAAACAGTGGTTGAACATCTCGATCTCGGGGGCATCATCGCCAAAGCGGAGATCGCAGGTCCGGGATTTGTTAATCTCTGGCTTAACCCAAATCGGGTTGCCGTATCTTGTGACAATGCTCTTAAAGATCCACGGATAGGTGTAGCACAAAAAGCTGACCCTATCAAAGTTGTGGTTGACTACTCCGGACCGAACATGGCAAAGCAGATGCATGTAGGGCATTTGCGCTCAACCATTATCGGAGATACGTTGGCGAATCTGCTGACCTTCCTCGGTGATGAGGTGATACGCCAAAACCATATCGGTGACTGGGGTACACAGTTTGGGATGCTCATTGCCTACCTTGAAGAGGTGGGTGAGGATGGCAACGCCTCTTTGAAAGACCTTGAGCAGTTCTACAAGGATGCCAAAGCACGTTTTGATGCCGATGCTTCTTTTGCCGACAAGGCAAGGGAGTATGTGGTCAAGATACAAAGTGGTGATGCCCACTGTCTGACACTTTGGAAAAAGTTCATCGATATCTCTTTGGGACACTGTGAAGAGGTGTATGAGAAGCTGGGAGTCAATCTGACGCGTGAAGATGTCCGGGCAGAGAGTTTTTACAACGATACCCTCGCAAAAGTGATTACCGACCTTGACAAAGCAGGTATACTTCAAGAGAGTGACGGGGCACAGTGTGTCTTCTTGGAGGGAGATGAGATTCCGGTCATCGTGCAAAAAAGCGATGGCGGCTACCTCTATGCAACGACTGACCTTGCGGCACTCTACTATCGAGCGAATGTGCTTGGGGCAAAGCGTATCAGCTATGTGGTCGATGCCCGTCAGAGCGGGCACTTCAAACAGGTGTTCCGTGTGGCAAAAGAGGCGGGATTTGTTCCTGAAGATGTCAAGCTGGAGCATGTGGCGTTTGGTACCATGATGGACAAGAGCGGCAAACCGTTCAAAACCCGTGACGGTGGAACGGTCAAACTGATCGACCTGCTCGATGAAGCGGTGGTGCGAGCCAAAGAGGCGATCACAGCAAAAGATGACTATACCCCTGAAGCACTGGAGAAGCTGGCACGCATCGTCGGTATCGGGGCGGTCAAGTATGCCGATTTGGCGATCAACCGTGAATCAAACTATATTTTTGA
>JALTYW010000210.1 GCA_027046415.1 Sulfurovum sp. | reverse complement strand
CGGTAAAGTAGGCAATGACCTCCGGTCTGAATATCTTTGTCTTTCTCTCATGCTTCTCTGTCTCAACCACACTGGACCACTGTACAAGACTCGGTTTACCAAGAGCCCCCATCACCTGGGTACATGCATCGACACACTCAAGACAGTTGATGCACTCAAGCTGCAATCCTTTACGAATATCAATATGGGTTGGACAAACTGTCACACAGCTCTCACAGGTTGTACACTCTGCTTCCGGGTTGACAGCTTTAAGCTCTTTTTGCTTCTTGAACACTTTATGTCTGTCATTTCCGTGCCCTTCATAAATCTCACCACCGCGAATAGGGTCATATACCGCCATCAGTGTATCGTCATCATACAATACAGACTGTACACGACTGTAAGGACAGATATAGATACAAAAATCCTCTTTGATAAATACAATGTCTGCAATCAGAAAGAGTGCAACCCCGATGACAAACCCTATCATTATCATATGATCCGCCGGATTCTCAAGATATTTGAAAAACTCTTCCGGAGGGACAAAGTACCACATAAAGTCTGCTGCGGCAATTAATGCAAGTACAGACCAAAGCAAAATTGCAATCGCCTTTTTCACTTTATTCTCAGGCTTGCTCATATCCGGTTCCTGCTGCTTGTTCTTGATACGCTTTCTCAAACCAAGCAGTTTGGTTTCAATGAAATCTCTATAGATAACTCGGAAAATGGTCTGGGGACATGCCCAACCACACCACGCACGTCCGCCTACTGCTGTAACTGCGAAAATTCCCAGAAAGAGAAGCATCAGCAAAAATGGCATCAGGTAAAGCTCCTGCATATCAAATGCCACACCTGCAAGATGTAGTTTTTTATGGTCAAAACTAAGCAGGAACAGGTGATTTCCATTGATCGTAATCCATGGCATTACCAATGCAATAATCGTTGCCGCTACATATGCCCAATAACGCTTAATGCGGTACGGTACCCACCCTTTCAGGTATTCCTTTGCTTTGTTCTTCTTTGGTTTCGTCTCTTCACTCTGAATTGCTGCTTCCATTTATGAAATCCTTTCTGTTTGTTGTGTTTGCTGTTCAAACGGGCATATCAGGACAGTGTTGTCCACCCCGCCAATCTGCTGCGGTGTTACAATCTCCATCCATGAACCTTTAATAAGATCCCGAATACCCCTTGATTCTATATAATCTTTCAGTGAACTGCGGCTTACATTCAACTCTCTTGCAATCGCACTGACACTCATGCCCTCTTTCAGCAGTTCGATAATCTTTGCCTGATGCACATCGAACTTGGAAGAGGAACGACTGCCTTTTGGACGACCTATCTGACCGGTCTTTGCCTTTTGTGCTTCTCTAAGATCGTTAAGCAGAGGAAAAACCTCTACCAACGGGGTCTCTTTGGTCACAGTGACAGCCGCATTGGCGATATGAAGTACAATCTCCCGGCTCAACATACAGTTGATGACCTTTACAGTCTCTTCGACCACATCACTCAAAACGGCGAGGTTTTCGACCACAATCCTGTCACCGCTTTCGAGAGAGTGAAGAAATTTTTCAAACTCTTCACGCTCCTCTATTGGTCGGTTTTTGGTACTGTACTCAATCACCTCTTTGTCAATCTGAAGTCCCTGTGTCAATGCAAAAGAGAGAATATTCCGCTGCTGTTCGGACAAATTGCTATGGTTTGGCATCTGTCTTAAGTATGCGTACGTCATATTACTCCTTTCTCATTTGGCATATTGTACTCTTTTTGATGTTTAAAGTCAATAATAATTTTAGTATTTTCGTCAATATTTATTTTTTTACGTCATCATAGTTTTATTTTCGTCATCTTTTATGCTAAAATGTACAAAAATTAATCAAGGATATACTGTAAACCTAACAAACTTAGATGAACAGAACAAACACAAAATGGTCGATGTAT
>JALTYW010000209.1 GCA_027046415.1 Sulfurovum sp. | reverse complement strand
CAACCATGAACTTGTCAGCACCGACATCGAAACAGGCACCCCCTCACACTCCCTCATCGAAGAGTGTATGCTCCTTGCCAACCAGGCAGCAGCCAAACGCTTCAATGGGGACGGAGACAGCATCTTCCGTATTCATGAGCCACCGCAACTGAGCAAGATAGAAGCACTGCTAACCGAACTTGCCGCCATCGGGCTTTATGTGGAGGAGTATGAGGACTCCCCTTCTCTCATCCGTGCCATTCAGGCAGAAGCGAAGAAGATGGGGCTTGAAAGCGAGGTCGATGCGATGATCATCAAATCCCTGCGTCAGGCAAGCTATGCCTCACACAATGTCGGACACTTTGGACTGGGTTTTAGTCACTACAGCCACTTCACCTCCCCCATCCGCCGCTACAGCGACCTCATTTTGCACCGCCTTATCAAAACCCAGCTAAACGATGACAAAGAGGAGGCAGAGTACCTGCTGCGCAATATCGACCCGCTCTGTGTACGTGTCAGCGAACTTGAACGCGAAGCAACCAAATGCGAATGGGACTTCAGAGACCGCAAATTCGCCCGCTGGGCACAAAAACAAAAAGGTGCTTTCTTCGAAGCCGAAGTGATCGAAGCAGGAGAACACACCAAAGCCAGACTCCTTGGCGATATCAAAGGCGTAGAGGTACACCTCAAAGGCGACCATCTCATGCTTTTTGATAAAATACGCCTGATGATCACGGAAGTAAATATCCCGCAGGCGGTGATTATGGCGGAACTGGTGCAAAAGCTAAACAAAGAGGCCACTGACTTATGAACATTATACTCAATAAAAGCATTGAAAAGCAATGCATACCACAACTCATCACTCATCACTCATCACTCATCACTCCAAAAATCGGAGATTTTTGATATGTACCAACGAGAGTTCGACCAGCGTCTGGCAAAAGGGCTGCCTAAAGCAGTTCTTTTTTTCGGTGACAACGACTATATGATCGACCACTACATCGAACACTACAAAACAACACTGCAGGCAAAAGAAGAGGCACTTTCACTCTACTTTGACGAGTGGGATTTTCAGCAGGCAAAGAGCTATCTCTCCCAGACATCGCTCTTTGGCGGTACCAATCTGCTCATTGTCAAACATGAGAAGAAGATCCCCAAAAAGGAGCTCGATGAACTCATAGCACTTGCCAACAAAAGCAGTGACAACTACTTTCTCTACGGCTATACCGGCAGTGCCAAAGATGCCCGCAGTATGCAAAGCAGCTTCAGTGACAAAAACGGGGGTGTATGGGTACGTTTCTTTGAGCCAAACCTCAGAGATGCCATGCCGATTTTACAGCAAAAGGCACAGCGTATCGGGCTGGATATCGACCACTACGCCCTGCAGCATCTTTTGCAACTGCTCAACAACAATCTTGCACTCTGCACCAACGAACTGGACAAACTTGCCATACTCGGTACCAAAGTCACCAGCAAAGACATCGACCGTCTTGTCTACTCCACCGCACCGCTGGCTACCGAACAGCTTCTTATTGAGCTTTTTCACAAAAAACCCATCACCGAAACCATCACCAAACTGCTTGAACTGGGAGAGGATGAAGCGTCTATCTTGCGTGCTACACAGTATTTTGTCAACCAGATCTTTCTCTTTCATGCTTACATCAAACTGCATGGTCATGTAGACTCTGCAGCGATCCTCGGCTATAAACTCCCCAAACAGATCGAAGAGCAAAAAGCCCAGCTTGCGCTGCGGGTCAAGTCAGCTGCACTGCTAAAGATATTTGAGCACCTGCTTGAGAGCGAAATCGCCATGAAAGAGGCACCTGCAACCCAACGCGAAGTGCTGCTTTACAGTATCTTGATCAAGATACAGCAGTATCTTTAATATCCAAATAAGTTATATTACGGTAAAATATTGCTTCCAAAAATTCCTGCTCGTTTT
>JALTYW010000208.1:8462-9469 GCA_027046415.1 Sulfurovum sp. | reverse complement strand
ACGATAAAGTGCAAGTCTATGGTACAGGTGAAGTGGCGCAGGCACATCCCGATCTGCCTATGCCGGAATTTATCATCAGCGATGTGGAAGCAACACTGGAAGGGACAAGCTTCACACTCAACGGCACCCGCTACCGTGCCAATATTTTGGGTGCCTTCAATGCCATGAATCTTGCTGCTGCGGTACTGGTGGCAAAGCAGATGAACCTGAGCGATGAGGAGATCCAAAAAGGGCTCTCGACACTCAAACCGGTCGACCACCGCCTGCAGCGCATAGATGCCGGCGGTAAAGTGATCCTCGATGACAGCTTCAACGGCAACATTGACGGCATGATGGCATCTTTCGATCTGGCATCAACCTACGAGGGCAGAAAAGTGGTCATCACCCCGGGTCTTGTAGAGGTGGATGATGCCCTCAATGAACAGGTCGCCAAGCGCGCCAATGAAGTGTTCGACCTTGTGGTAGTCACAGGCGATCTGAACTACGCAATCTTCAAAAAATATGTTGATGCCGATAAGTTGGTGAAGCTTGCAAGCAAAGGGGAGATGGAGCAGATGCTTGTGGAGCATACGATGCCCGGAGATTTGATCCTCTTCGCCAACGACGCCCCCTCTTTCGTATAATTTTACGCCATCTTTGGGCGATCCTCTTCGTTTCGCTCAGTCACTTACTCTATAGTAAGCTCCATCGCTCCACTCACGACGATCACCCAAATCTAACGCAAACTTACACGAAAGCCATGCTTTTTACCGATTTATGCATGTAGTAGGGTGTTGTCCCCTGACAACACCACGCATCAATGAGCAAATACACAAAGGGTGTTGTGAGGGCGACCAAAGGAAGTGCCTGTGGTGCACAATACCCTACAGGAAGTATGAATCGATAAAGAGAATCTTAAATTCCTTGACACAAACCACCATTTCAATTAAAATTCCTAATTCCTAATTCCTAATTCCTAATTCCTAATTCCTAATTCCTAATTCCTAATTTCACTCCCCCCCATCCTC
>JALTYW010000208.1:0-8452 GCA_027046415.1 Sulfurovum sp. | reverse complement strand
ACCTTCTACCTTCTACCTTCTTATTCTCCCATTCTCCTAAAAAACAGATCATGCTTCTTGCTCTTTATCGTGATCCCTTCCATTCCGTAGCGTTGCTCCGAGATGACCTGAAAGCCTTTTTCAATGGTCTCATGCAGCCGTTTGCTGACAAATGAGGTGAGGCGGTTGCGGCATGCCATGCGGGTGGTGGCGAGTGTAGCGGTGTAGGTGCCGTCTTTGTGTTTTTGCAGTTTGCCGGTGATGCGGTTGCAACTGTCAAATCCTTCAATGCGCATGGTGTCAGGGTGGAAGTCCAAAATGGCACGGGCTTTGCGTACGTTGTAGCCGTCCATGACCTTGAGGTGCCAGTCTCCTTTGAGTGTTTGGATCTCAACCGGTTCGGCGTAAGCGGTCAGTGTGGCACCAAGAAGCAGTGTAGAGAAAACGAAGCGGCGTGCATGCATGAAAGTTGTCTCCTTTTTGGTATAATCGTAACACTATACAAAACAAGGATTAACGAAATGTTTATCAGGGCTTTTTGGGGTGTGGCGGTCTGTTGGGGCATGCTTACCGCTTCTACGTTGCAGATGACACCCAAACAGGAGGCGTTCATTGCCAAAAAAGTGTGGCAGAACGAGGGTGCAGGCAAGGACAAGTATCTTGTATGGTGGAATGACGGAGAGGATTTCGCTTCGCTTGGCATAGGACACTTCATCTGGTTTCCCAAAGACCATACCGAACGCTTTAGAGAAGTCTTTCCGATGGTTGTCGCATTTATGCAAAAGCGCGGTATCAAGATGCCGTCATGGCTGACACCCCAGAGTGATTTTCCGTGGCAGAGCAAAGCGGCACTGATGTGGGCGAAGAAGGTCAAAAGCAAACGCTATATGGAACTTTTTACGTTTTTGAAACGTACTATGCCCCAACAGGCTGCCTTTATGGCGCAGCGTACCAAAGAAGCCCTGCCGCAGATGCTTGCAACAATCGATGACCCCCAAAAAGCTGAGATGATCAAACGCCGTTTTGAGAAGATGCTTTACACAAAAGACGGGAGTATTGATGAAAGAGGGCTCTACATTCTCATCGACTACACCAACTTCAAAGGTGAGGGTACACTTGAGAGTGAACGCTACAAAGGAGAGGGGTGGGGACTGCTACAGGTGCTTGAGCATTTTGATGAGCACAATCCTGACAAATACAGGGCTTTTGCCGATGCTGCCAAAGCGATGCTTAGCCGCCGCATCAAGAACTCACCGCCAGCACGAGGAGAGGAACGCTGGCAAAAAGGGTGGTTTAAGCGGTTGGATACGTATTGGAAGTGAGTAATTGCACTACAAAGAGAAAAAAGCTATAATATTCAAAATACGCATAAGGAGTACGCATGAGTCATGTATATAGTACCGATGCGCCCAAAAAAGCAACCAACCTCTCTATCAATAGCGATCTTCTAAGACAGGCAAAAGCATACGGTATCAACCTCTCTGCAACACTCGAAGCGAGTCTTGAAGCCCTGATTCGAAAAGAGAAAGAGAAACGGTGGCTTGAGGAGAATAGGGATGCGATTGAGGCATATAATGAAAAGATACGAAAGCATGGAACGGTTGGACAGAGCATAAGGGGGATTGGTGGCACAGTTTGATGTATATGAAAATTTAGATGTTTTAAGTGCGGCAGAGTATCCCTACTGGCTTGATATCCAGCATGCATTTCACAGTACACTGCATACACGGCTGGTTGTACCGCTTTCAAAATCGTGTACACATGCTATGCAAAGCTTGGAACCATTGGTCAATGTAAAAGGGAAACAATTGCGAGCAGTGATACCCGAAATGGTAGCTCTTCCAGTGACAATACTTGGTAAACGTGTCGATAATCTCTCTGATAACCGTAGTGAATTTATCAATGCCGTCGATTTTCTCATAACAGGATTTTAGATGCAACTCTCCTACTACCTTGACCGTATCAGCAAATATGCGGGGCTGCTTGCAGCCGTGCTGGTGACACTTTTGGCGCTGCTTGTGGCGTACGATGCGATGATGCGCTATCTCTTCAGTGCCGGTTCCATTGCCCTTCAGGAGGTGGAGTGGCATCTGTATGATGCCGTCTTTCTGCTAGGACTGAGTTATGCGCTCAAGCATGGAAAGCATGTGCGGGTGGATATCTTTTTTGACCGTTACGGGCATGATGCAAAGCAGATCATACAGATCCTCTCCATGCTTTTGCTGCTTTTACCGTTTGCCGTGCTCTTTACCTTCGATGCATACGATATGGCGCTGCAAAGCTACCTGCAGCATGAGGTTTCACCCGATCCGGGTGGGTTAGGGGCCAGGTGGATCATCAAGTCGGTGCTGGTGCTCTCGTTTGTGCTGCTGATGGTACAGGCACTCAGTGAAGTGCTCAAAGCCTACCATCAGCTTGAGCATAAAAAGATGCTGTGGCGGATACTTGGCATCGTGGTGCTGTTTGGTATTTTGGTCTACATGGCATGGTACAACCGCATGGCATTCTGGGTCGATCCGGTCTTTTTGATGTTTGCTATGGCACTCGTGCTGCTGCTTGCAGGCTTTCAGGTGGCGTTTGTCTTTGGCGGCACGGCACTCTTTTTTGCACTCATCTCCGATGAAGTGGGGCTGCATGTACTGGAGATGCTGCCGTACCGTACCTACGGCATCATGGGCAATATTACGCTTATGGCGGTACCGCTTTTTATCTTCATGGGCTTGATCTTGGAGAAGTCTAAAATGGCAGAGGAGTTGCTGCACTCCATGGGGCAGCTCTTTGGTTCTGTGCGTGGCGGCTTGGCAGTCTCTGTGGTGCTTGTAGGCGCAATACTTGCGGCAAGTACGGGCATCGTCGGGGCATCAGTGGTGATGATGAGCCTCATCGCACTGCCGCTGATGCTCAAGCAGGGCTACACGCCTACGCTTGCCAGCGGCTCCATTGCAGCCAGCGGCACGCTTGGACAGCTCATACCGCCCTCTATCGTGCTTATCGTACTGGGTGACCAGATGCACCTGAGTGTGGGCGATCTCTTTAAAGCGGCAGTAGTACCCGGACTGCTGTTGATCGTGCTCTACATCCTCTACATTCTGCTCTTTGCATGGCTCAAACCAAATGCCGCTCCTGCCATTGTCTCGGACAAACCCTACAGCCTGGTACTTAAAAGTGCGCTCAAAGCCATCATCCCGCCGCTGCTGCTCATCGGTGCGGTGCTGGGGAGTATCTTTGCCGGCATCGCTTCTCCGACCGAGTCGGCAGCGGTTGGGGTAGTCGGTGCGATGGCATTGGCAGCCTATAACCGTGTCTTTTCATTTTCATTGCTTCGCTATGCGGCGGTTGAGACGGTGAAACTCACCGCAATGATCTTCATGATCCTCATCGGTGCTACGGCATTTTCTCTGGTTTTCAACGAGCTTGGCGGCGGTGACATGGCATTGCAGTTCTTTACGGGTGATGTGGGCAGCAAATGGGCGTTTATCTTCATCGCGATGGCGGTCATCTTCGCGCTTGGTTTCTTCATCGACTTCATCGAGATCGCCTTTGTGGTCGTACCCATCCTAGTGCCCATTGTTGCCAGTTTCGGCATCGACCCTATCTGGTTTGCCATACTCATCGCCATGAATCTACAGGCAAGTTTCCTTACGCCGCCGTTTGGTTTCGCACTCTTTTACCTCAAAGGGGCAGCGGGTGACAAAGTAAGTACAGCAGATATCTACAAGGGGGTAGTACCCTTTATCGGGCTGCAGATGTTGGCGCTCTTGATCATCGTGCTCTTTCCTAAGCTGATCTATCTGTTTGGGAAGTAGCGCTGAGTGATGACTTTTTAGACAAAGTTGCGTTAAGTTTAATTGAAAACTTTGTTATAATTTATAAGTGTTCTTAATCTTATGTGTGGAGAAACGATGGCACACACCTATTTCCCAAGCGGTCTTGTTGTCAAATCTCCAAAAGTCGATACCCAAAGAGTAGGTACCTATGCCGTAGGTTGGGATGTCGACGTGAAACAGTTTGGCAAAAACGAATATCTCTGGATGGTAGTTTCGGGGTTTCATACACCTCATATACAGTTTGGCTCCACCAGCTATACGATGGGGTATATGGTAGAAGGTGTTTGCCCGAAACGATGTGTGGTTGTTACCTACAACCATACTGCCGGTCCGGTCACCTATCGCAATCACGTATTGGAAGCAGGAGAACTGCTGCTGCTCACACATGACGAAGCAATGGATCTTATTGTCGGTGGTAGATGTGTGACCTTTACCATCGCAATTGAAGAGGCGTTTTTTGAAGCCTCTTTCGAAGCCTATTTTGGTAAAAAATTTATCAAGTCTAAACATAGAAAATTCCGTTTCAACCCCGAATCAGAGTTGACTTATAGAGAGTTTGTAGTCGGGTGGTTGGACTATTTTACTGTACATAACGCCGCAGAAAAATATGCGATCGATTACGAAACGCTCGAGACGCAAATCATGCACAAACTCTTTTCGTTTTTGCGTCTTGACACCTCGGCATCCTTGTGCGAACATAGGGTGCTGAAGCGGGCAAGAGAGTTGCTGCATCACAGTCTCGAAAAAGATTTCAAAATCACGGATGCAGCCGAGATACTGGGTGTGAGTCAACGTACGCTCGAATATCTCTTCAAACGTCACTTTGGCGTGACACCAAAAGCCTATGTACAACTTTTACGTCTGCACAAAATTCATGAAACGTTGAAAACGGCAGATCCTCTAACGACAAAAGTCTCTGATGTGGCGTTGAGATACGCTTTTTTTCATATGGGACACTTTGCAACTGAATATAAAAAACTCTTTGGCGAAACCCCTACAGAGACGTTAAAAAAGTAATCTTGCGTTTTTCCGATACCAGAATCATCTATTTCGTGTTATAATTGATCTTATTAAGATTTCAACACGGAGAAACAGATGAAAATGATACACACTTTACGGCTATTTGTTGTGATGCTTGTCAGTATGTTTGTCGGCACCTCTGCCGTCACGGCGGCGACACCCAAAAACGAGGAACTCGACCGCATTGCGATGCAGAGCTACATCTACACCTATCCGCTGGTACTGATGGAAATCACGCGCAAGCAGATGACCAACATGCCGCTGGGAGAGAACCCAAACCGCGGTCCGATGATGCAGTTTACACATATCCGCACCTTCCCCAATGCGAAATTCCGTGAGGTGGTACGTCCTAACTTCGATACACTCTATTCACTGGCATGGGTTGATGTGAGCAAAGAGCCTGTCATCCTCAGCGTACCGGAGGTCAAAGACCGTTTCTTTATGCTGCCGATGTATGATATGTGGACGGACACCTTCGCAGTGGTGGGTACCTACGCCAACGGTACCAAAGCAGGGAATTATGCGCTCTGTATGCCGGAGTGGAAAGGTGAACTTCCCAAAGGGGTAGAGCGTATCAATGCGACGACACCGATGTTTTGGATCATCGGCCGTACGCAGACCAATGGACCGAAAGACTACGACTATATCCACAAAATCCAGGACGGTTACAAACTCACGCCATTGAGCTATTTTACAGCGGGCAAGCCCTTCAAACCTGTCTTCAAAAAAGACAAAAGCGTAGATGACGTCACTCCGCCGGTGAAACAGGTAGAAAAGATGGATGCCAAAACCTTCTTTACGATGGCGATGAAGCTTATGAAAACAAATCCGCCGCACGCGACAGACCAGGTCAGACTCGACCGTATGAAGCGTATCGGCTTGACGCCTGATGGGTTCGATTACGACAAACTTCCCAAAGAGGTCAAAGCGGCACTTGAGAGAGCCACTGCAAAGAGTCACGATGTTATGCGCGAATATGCATCGAGACTCGGTAGCATTGTCAACGGATGGCAGATACTGACCAAAAGTGTAGGTGTCTACGGTATCGATTATCTTCAAAGAGCGACGACAGCATTCTACGGACTTGGTGCGAACCCCTACTATTGGGCATTCTACCCGCTCAATGTTACCGACAAAAACGGCAAGGTTCCGACAGGAGACAAAAAGTATGTTATCCACTTCGACAAAGAGCCGCCGGTGGATGCTTTCTGGTCCGTTACGATCTACGATAAAGACGGTTTCCCCATAGACAACCCGATGAATCGTTACGCAATAGGCGACCGTGACAATTTGAAGTTCAATGCCGACGGTTCGGTGGATATCTATATCCAAAGCACTTCGCTGGGCAAAGAGAAAGAGTCCAACTGGCTGCCAAGCAGCGATAAAGGGGTCATCAGCCTTGTGATTCGTATGTACGGCCCAAAACAGGTGGCGATCGACGGCAAATGGCAGCCGCCATACCTTGAAGAGGTCAAGTAGAGAGTTGTCGGTTTGACTTGACAGCTCTGGCAGCTGCAAACGGCAGAGCCGCCCTGCAGGTTGGGTGCACCTTTGTCGTTATCAAGTCAAACCTCCTGCACCACTGCCGGATCTTCCGGCAGCCTCCTAAAACCTAAACTCTAAACCCTCAATTTCTAACTTTTAATTTTTAATTTTCAAAACGCCTGATTCAAACTCGCATAGACGGAGAGTTCACCCTCATTGGTGTAGGCGACATTGACACGGTAGTCAAGCTGCTGCTTTGGAGCCAGAATGTAGTGCACACCGACACCGCCGCTGTAATAGCTGCCGTTATCGTTGTCGCGGTTTCCGGTTTCATTGCCTGCAGAGCCGCCGCTTAGGTGGGCGTAGCCCGCAAAGGCGGTAGCGCGAAAACGCGTCCCTTCGATGCGGTAGCGGTACTCTCCCTGCGCAGCGAGCATATTTCGCGCTTTGTGCAGCCCTATGGGAAAGCCGCGCAGAATGCTGCGCGCACCCAGTGCTGCAAGTGCGCCGTCAGGGGTGCTTGGGCTTGAGTACTGGGCGTAGAACTGCATGGCGAGTACATCGTTTGGTTTGAAACCCGGCGTGTACTCTCTGGCGTTAAGCATCAGGTTGTAGTAGCTCTCTTCAGCGCCAAAAGCCTTTGGAAAGTGGTTGACCGTAACGTTGATGAGGGTGGCATCTTTGGGGTAGATCTTTTCGCTCTTGCTGCGGGTATCGTAGATGAGGGAGATGCCGTAGCCGCCACGTGTGGAGTCTTCGATGCCACGCGTCTGCAGAAAGGTTTTCCCCGCATCGTTGAGGGCATCGAACTGCTGGCTAATGTAAAAAAGCTGTGCGCCTGCATAGAAGTTTGGAACCGCTTCGTAGAGAAACTGCTGCATCGCGGTATAGATGGAGGCGTTGTAGCGTATTCCGTCATCTTTGTCCGGTAACGATGGGATGCCGTCAGGTATTTCGACCGGGATGGTGTAAGCCATGTTGTTGTAGATGTGTGCGGCAAAGGTGTTCGACTGCCACTTGTCGCTTTTGAAGAACATTTTGTTGATGGCTACGATGTTGTAGCTTTTGGAGTCGGTGTAGGTTCCCGAAACGATCGCCTGTGAGGGGGATGAGTCCTCATCAGCGTAGTAGAGTACCATTGCGGTCACCCCTGCACCGGTACCGGCAGTGGGGTTGGAAGAGACAGTAGGTACGATACGATATACACTCCTGCTCTCTTGCTTTTGGGTGAGCTCCTGGGCGACAAGAGGCAGGCTCAGAAGTGTGATGGCAGTGATAAGGGAAAGTCTGATATACATGCGGTATCCTAAAAAAGTGTTTATGGTATTTTGGAGGTATTGTAGCGTACCTAACTGCGATGTGTCAGTACCGGTGCATCGGAGGGGATGACAAGTTTGACAGCATGCGGAACGATCTCGTAACGGATTGTTTTGGCATGGTAGGGTTCTCCGTCGAGGTTGACGGGGATCTCTTCGGCGGAAGCGGTCTCTATCCAGGGTACCTGCAGGTACTTGACAAATGTACCCTCGAGGGTTGGGGTTTGTATCTCTCTTAGAATCTGCGGGATATCCATCAGCGTAAACTCTCTGATGGCGACAACATCGAGGAGACCGTCGTCTATTTTGGCAAGAGGTGCAAGTATCTGTCCGCCGCCGGCTTGTCTGCCGTTACAGATGGCGCCGGCAAGTACCTTTTCAAGGTGAAGTGCGTGTTCTGGCGTGGTGATTTTGCTTTGGTAGGGGATAAAATCGAGGGCTTTGAGCACCCCTGTGAGGGTGTAGGCACCGCCGCCAAGAAAGTTTTTGAGTTCTACCGGTGTCTCGGCGGTAACCTTCGCGCCAAATCCTGCGGTTGCGGTATTGATGAAGTGGCGTTCGTTGGCTTTGGCAATGTCTATGGGGTGCGCCCTTCCCGATGCGGCAAAATGGAGTGCCTCAAGCGGCTCTTTTGGGATCGTGCAGGCGGTCGCGAAGTCGTTGGCGGTGCCAAGGGGTAAGATCGCCAGTTCGGGGCGCATCTGTGCCGGCAGCGCAGCGAGTGCATCGACCGATTCGTTGACCGAGCCGTCACCGCCGCCGATGATGAAGCGTCGTGCTTCAAGACTGACCGCCTCACCTAAAAAGCGTGCCACATCGCCATAT
>JALTYW010000207.1 GCA_027046415.1 Sulfurovum sp. | reverse complement strand
CAAGAAACGTCGCCACAACAAAGACGTCTACCATGGACCACTTCCCGATTACTTTGAAAAACTTTACCACACCATGTGCAAACCGGCTCTGCATAAAGAGTGCTACAAACATCAGGAAAAATGTTTTGACAAACGGAATGAGTACTGAAAAGAGCAGTATCACCACCGCCACCGTCATATCGCCGTGATCATAGAGCTTGACCAGTGAACCGACAATACTTTTGCTCTCAAAAGAGAGTACCACATCCCCAAGGTAAGCTACCTGTTTATGGATCGTAACCATCAAAATGGGTGTGATCAGGCCAAAAAAGAGCATGATCCATGCAGCCAATGCACCAAAAAAGGTAAATGTACGCAGTGAGACAAAAAAATATCCTGCGCCCAACAACAGCAGGCATCCCATTGTCCAGTACATATAGTGCCGGCTTGCCCCTTTATGTAACTGTTTCTCTTGCTGCAAGCTCTCCAGTTTCTGCTTCTGTTCGTTCGTGTACAGTCCAAAAGAGAGTGTCTGCGCCCACTCCTTAAGCTGCAGCTTTGCCAACGACTCCGGGTTCATCTCTTCCACAATCTTCACAGTGGCATCTTCATACACTTTAGCCTCTCCATATGCTCGCAGAGAAAAAAACAGCATAACCCCCATCAAAAGAGAAAGAAGTGTATACATCACTATCCGCTTCATGGCAGTACCTCAAAATAGATCAACAGCGTACGCTGATAGAAGTTGTCATTGTCATCACTTACCATCACATACCGGTGCTTCCCCACCTTTGCAAGCCCCTCGAAATTGTCTATCTGCCATCCACGATGCGAATTCATCTTTGCCAATACTTCTGTACGGCACATACCATTACGGCTGCACCCCTTCAGATAGACCTTTTTCAGGGTGACAACAAAAGGTTCAAACAATCCGGTAAATGAACGCTCAATCACAAGCAGATTCCCGTCATCAGTCACTTCAATCGCAGAAACCGCACTCCGCGCTTCAGGCTCAGCCTGAAAATGCCACTGCCTGCCATTGAGCGCATAGACCGTCTGCCGCTTCTTGGTGTCACGCTTGAGCGGCCACTCCGTAACTGTCAATATACCGTACTTCGGATGCCATGCCAACGCCTCAAGCGATTTGTTCTTGCTTCGATAGTTTTTAGTATTCCGCAGCACCTTGGGAAGTGTGTACTTCCTAATGCGCTCTCCCATTTTCTCCGAATCTTTATGAAACCATCCGATCTTCGCTTTGCCTTCGAACGAGATCAGCAGTCGGCCATGCCCGTCTATGGTCATCCCTTCCGTATCTCTTGCCCATTTTCGGAAAGGTTTTCCACCCTTCTTTCGTATGATTGCTGCCCCCTCCGGTTCAAACTGTTCAACCACATCACCAAAGCGTGCCTTGAAAACAAACAGTTTCCCCTCGTCACTGAGCATATAGAGTCTTTTTGCTGTACGGTCATACGCCAGATCGGAGATCTCCGAAAATCCAAGCCCTCCAATCGTACCATAATTGAGCTCTTTCTGGTCGAGTATCTTTATCTTCATACCTTTTGGCACTACTGAAGGGCAAATCTCAATGTTTCGGGTATTGCCAAAAAGCAGACAGGCAAAAAGCAGCAGCCAGAGCCCTTTCATCCTTTTTTCCCTCTGAGGGAAGGCAAATAGACCATGATCAAGATCAATACAACCGCAAGATCAATGGAAACATCCGCAAAATTAAAGACCGCAAAACGGAACCCGCAGTGCCACGCCACATAGTCCACCACGCCCCCATGCACAAAACGGTCATACAGGTTTCCCAGCGCACCGCCTATCAGCAGTCCAAGAGGGAAAGCATAAATTTTGATATACCCTTTCTGAAGGACATAATAGAGAATGCCAAAGACAAGCACCACCTGAATCCATTTCAGGTAAGGACCGAGAAATGCGAACATGGAAAATGCCACCCCTTTGTTGAAG
>JALTYW010000206.1 GCA_027046415.1 Sulfurovum sp. | reverse complement strand
AACAAATATGCCGTCTATCTGCACGATACAGACAACAAAAGCCTGCTTGACCGCCGCTACAAAGTCTACTCTTCAGGCTGTATGCGTGTCGAACACCCTTTCGATCTTGCCGATCTGGTACTCCGTCACGCGCGCAGACACTACAGCAGAGAGAAGATTGATGAGATCATTGCCACAGACAAACCGACCACCATCCGTTTAAGAAAACCCATTCCGGTACACATTGTCTACTTTACCGTCTATGCAGAGAACGGACTGGCATACTTCAAACACGATATCTATCTCTATGACAAGATCATTGAAGAGTCGACTGCCGGCAACAGGAAAGAGACATTTACAGTACCCAAAAAACGTTTTATCACCATCAAAAAACAGAAAGCAAACCGTAAACCGCTGAGTAATTAAATTTCGGTTTCACTCAATAGCTCTGGCAGTCGCAAATGTGAGAAGCGCAAACAAAAGCAAACTGCTTTGCTTTTGTAGCTTCGGAACCGTAGCGGTCGTAACAAAGTGTAGCCGCGAAGGCTAAACCCCTCCCAGGGGTTGAGTGCTCCTTTGTCGCCATTGAGTAAAACCTCCATTAACAATGATACTGGGATTATCCCTTTCTCATCTTCACACGCTGCAGGTGGGTCAGGGCAATCGCCATTGCATCGGTAATATCGAGCGGTTTGATCTCCTTTTTAATCTTCAAAAGCCTTTTGACCATAAAAGCCACCTGTTCCTTTGCCGCTTTGCCGTTCCCGGTGACTGCCTTTTTCACCTGAAGCGGGGTGTATTCGTAAAAATACCCGATCTCCTGTAAAATCTTCAAAGAGAGCGCTCCCCGAAACTGCGCCAGCTTTAGTACCGTCTTGGGGTTGTAAGCGTAGAAGATATCTTCAATCGCCACTTCATCCACCTTATGGGACTTTAAAATCACATCAATCCCCTCCACCAGCTCTACAATCTGCTCCTGAAGCTCTTTGGTTTTGATCTTAAGCAGACCTGCCTCTACAAGTGAAAAGTTTTTACCATCCCAATGAAGGATACAATAGCCTAGATTACGGCTTCCGGGGTCTATTCCTAAAATATTCATTCACACCTTTGTTCACATAGTGAATAAAAAAGTTCACTATCTCTTAGTAGCCGTATTTTAGCTTAACTTGGCTAAAATTGCACAAGTTATTCACATTACGTTTTGTGCTTGCAAATATATGTGAAAATCTCAACCGGGGCTGTGTATGAACATCGGACAGAAAGTACTTTTCGAACTGAAAAAAGAGATCTCCCAGATAGAATATGAACGCTATATCAAAAAACTGGTCTACGATACCAAAAACTCCCGAAGCAACATAGCCTACTTCAATGCCCCCAATATGCTTGTGGCAAAATGGGTCAAGACAAAGTATGCTGACAAGATCGCCCATCTGTTTGAACTGCAAAACGAGGTCAAACCAAAGATAGAGATACGTGTAGGAAAGATAAAAAATACCCCGGCAACAGCAGCACCAAAAGCAGTTTCAGAAAAAAGCCATACAAAAAGTACCCACCTCAACCCCTCTTTGACTTTCGAAAGTTTTATTGTCGGTGACTCCAACCAGTTTGCCTATACTACTGCCAAATCGGTCGCAGAAAAACCGGGAAAACAATACAACCCCCTCTTTATCTACGGTGGTGTTGGTCTTGGAAAGACACACCTTCTTCAGGCCATTGGCAACTACCGCATCGAAATGGGTGATACCATCATCTATACCACACTCGAACAGTTTATGAACTCTTTTACCTCACACCTGCGTTCACAGACCATGGACCGTTTCAGAGACAAGTTTAGGGAGTGTGACCTTCTTTTGATAGACGATATCCAGTTTCTCAGCAGGAAAGAACAGACACAAGAGGAGTTCTTTCACACTTTCAACGAACTGCACAATGCCAACAAACAGATCGTCATGACAGCAGACAGACCTCCCAAAAAGATCGCCGGACTGGTAGACAGGCTGCGTACCCGCTT
>JALTYW010000205.1 GCA_027046415.1 Sulfurovum sp. | reverse complement strand
GTTTCCTTACTTTCTTCGTATTTGGACGTATTATACCAAGTTTAGTCACTTATTGTCAAGTTTCTTAACAAAATTTATTTAATTTTTTCTTAAAGAGCCTTTTTACAGATGATTTAACAGCCGTTTACCCTATCTTACTATAGTAGCCAAACAGCAACCTCTTAGTGAGATTTCTATAAAATATTACACCAATTTACGGAGCTACATTTTTATGATCAAAAGAAGTAAAAAAATTATTGCAGCAGGTCTTCTCTCGACATTGACGGCCGCATACCTTTTCGGCCCTGCACAGGCTGAGGAACGCCCCAAAGAGTCTACAGCAAAAGAGAAGCTCGAAGCCTATATCAAGTTTACTCAGATACTCAATATCATTGAACAGGAGTATGTTGATGATGTCAACACAACTGACCTCATTGACAAAGCGCTCAAAGGGCTGATGAGCAATCTCGATGCACACTCCGCATATATGGATAAAAAATCCTACAAAGATCTAACAGTACAGACAAAAGGTGAATTTGGCGGTCTTGGTATTTCTGTCGGCATGAAAGACGGTGCCCTTACCGTCATCGCCCCCATAGAGGGTACACCTGCGATGAAAGCAGGAGTGAAGGCCGGAGACATCATTCTTAAGATTGATGACAAAGCAACGCTTGGTATGAATATTGATGAGGCGGTCAAGCTGATGCGTGGCAAGCCGGGTACGGATATTGTGCTGACCATCGTCCGTAAAAATGAACCCAAACCGCTTAAAATCAAGATTACCAGAGATATCATCAAAATCGACTCTGTCTATCCCAAGACAATTGAAGGAGAAGACGGGATTCTCTATCTTCACATCGCTTCCTTTGACCAAAAGGTGGTAGAGAGTGTCAAAAAAGCCATTGCCGACCGCAACGATACCAAAGGGATCATTCTTGACCTGAGAAACAATCCGGGAGGACTGCTCGACCAGGCTACCGGTCTGGTAGATATGTTCGTACCCAAAGGGGTCATTGTCAGCCAGCGGGGACGGGACAAAAAAGAAAATATCGAATATAAAGCACATGAAGAGAACACTGATACCACAACCCCTATCGTAACTCTGGTCAACGGTGGAAGTGCCAGCGCCAGCGAGATCGTCTCCGGTGCCCTGCAAGACTTCAACCGTTCCGTTATTGTCGGAGAGAAAACCTTTGGAAAAGGTTCTGTACAAATTGTCATCCCTGTAGGAAAATCCGAAGCGCTCAAACTGACCATCGCACGATACTATCTGCCAAGCGGCCGTACCATTCAGAACAAAGGTGTCACACCGGACATTATCGTACATCCTGGCAAGATAGACTATACAAAAGAGAGCGCACTTCTTAAAGAGAAAGACCTTAAACAGCATCTGGAAGTAGAACTCTCAAAGATAGATGAAAAGAAAAAAGACAAAAAGAAAAACAGCAAAAAAAGATCATCTGCCGAGAACAACGCGACCATAGGCGGTCCCAAGGAAATCACAGAAAAGATGATATACAATGACACACAGCTTAAGAGTGCCCTTGACATACTCAAAGCACTCATCATTACAGAGAAAGGGAAACACTAATGGAAAAACGATCACTGGTTTACGAAGGCAAAGCCAAAAAGATTTGGAGCACAGATGATGAAAAGCTCTACATCTCCGAGTTCAAAGATGACCTGACAGCATTCAATGGCGAAAAGAAGTCCAGCGAAGCAGGCAAAGGAGCACTGAACAACAAGATCTCCACAGCGCTTTTCAAGTACCTCAACAACAAAGGTATCCCTACGCACTTTGTAGAGATGCTCGACGACAACCACATGCTCCACAAAAAAGCAGATGTCATTCTCATCGAGGTGATCGTACGTAACATTGCCACCGGAAGCCTCAGCCGTAACCTCGGCATCGAAGACGGCAAAGTACTGCCGTTCACACTGGTAGAGTTTGACTACAAAAACGATGAACTGGGTGATCCAAAGCTCAACGACCAGCACTGTCTCATTCTCGAAC
>JALTYW010000204.1 GCA_027046415.1 Sulfurovum sp. | reverse complement strand
ATAGATAACAATGTTGAGTTCTCCCCCTGTCAGCCAAATGATCGCCATGGTTGAGAAGAAGACCATCGGGATGGAAAGCCCCGCTGCTACAATGGCACGGAAGTTCCCAAGGAAGATCATGATCACAAGCAGGGTATAGATGACCGCATCACGCAGTGCTTCAAGCATGTTGTCGTTCGCCTGCTCAATGAGGTCACGCTGTGTATCGGAGATCTCAAAACGGATATTGGGGTACTTTGCCTCAAGCTGTTTCATCTCTTTACGCGCTGCTTTGGAGACATCGAGTACACTGCCGCCGGGTGCACGTTGCACCGCAAGGGCAATGGCATCTTTGCCGTTACCGATGTAGCCGCTGGTACGCTTCTGATAGCTCCACTTCACATCGGCAATATCGCTCAGGCGGACATTTGGCATGACCTGAAGCTGCTTGAGCTTTTCGATATTGTCTTTTTCACCATAAAAAGTAACCGTGTAAAAGTCATTTTTGCCCTTGATGAATCCAAGAGGCATATCGCGGTTGAGTGTGCCGATGGCTTTGGCAATGTTTTCAAAGTTGACATGGTACTTCTTGGCTTTGAACGGGTCTACTTCAATGTTGATGGAACTCTCATAACCGCCAAAGACCTCGACATTGCCTATGGCAGGGTTGCTGAGCAGATGCGGTTTGATGAAACTGTCGGCGATCTTGCGGATATCGGCAAGAGAAACTGCACTGTTCTTCGGACTCATCGCAATAATATCCACCGGAAGCGTAAAGTCCCCTGCCGTATAGATAGCAGGGTTGGTGCCTTTAGGCAGTTTGGCTTTGACAATGGAGAGCGCATTGGCAACATCGACCGCTGCAGCATTGAGCCCCTTTTTGTAGCCAAAGTCCGCCTTGACAATGGAGTAGTTTGCCACATTGACCGAGCTGACGTCTGTTACCAGTCCCAAACGGGAAATCTCCTCCTCAATAGGTTTGGAGACAGTCGATGCAGCCACCTGTGCCGTTGCACCCGGTACATTGGTAATCACAATCACCTGTGGAGGGTTGGCATCGGGGAAAAGGTTCTTTGGCAGTGTTACCAGCGCAATGATCCCCATAATAAAAAATGCCGCTATGATCGAATAGAGCAGATAGGGGCGTTTATAGAAAAAGGAAAACATCCGCTACTCCTTGACTTTGAGTGTATAGCCGCTTGTAAGTTTCAACAGAACATCCGGTTTGGCAATAATGATCTTTTTGCCTTCAAGCGGCTCTTTGACAACCACACCCTGCTCTCCGGACTGAACAATGTGTACCGGTACGGCTTTGGCATGGTTCTTTGCAACTTCGAGCACAAAACTCTTGCCATTACGGTCAAGCAGTGCATCAAACGGCAGCATGATGGCATCTTTTGCTTCATAGACCACCACATTCACCTCTACCCGCTCACCGCTGCTGAGTCCTTGAATGTCGTTGACAAATGCTTTATACTCTTTCAGCCCGCGCAGTGTACTGCCAAGCGGATGGAGTGCATACTCCTTTCCTGCGAAAAATACCGCTTTGGGGGTGATGTCCTGCGGTGTGCGTACCAGCAGACTGAACCCTCTATCGGCGCTGATCTGAAGCAGCGGTTTACCCGGCATCGTCACATCACCTACCGCAGCCATTGCTTTGGCAACCGTACCGTCAATGGGAGAGGTGATGGTGGCGTAGCTGAGCTGGTTCTGTGCCGCTTTGAGTTTTGCCTTGAGAGATGCAATCTGCGACTGCTCTTTTTGCAACTGTTCTATGGAGGCCCCTTTGACCTTGTAGAGTGCCTCGGTACGGGCATGGCTTTTAAGCGCATTGTCAAGCGAGACTTTCAATGCCTCGATATTGGCGGTAAGGTCGGTCGTATCGAGTGTTGCGACCACCTGTCCTTTTTTGACCTCAGTACCGCTTTTGACGATCTGCTCTACACGCGAAGCGATGCGTGAGGAGAGTGTGACATCCATCTCGTTATGCGCCTCTGCAAGATAAGGCAGCGTCAGTTGGGCTGTCCCC